>NZ_JBFREY010000008.1:0-176198 GCF_052114545.1 Pseudomonas sp. KB_12
GCCGCCGTCGGCGTGCCGGGCCTGACCCTGATGAACCGCTACATCAGCGGTGACAACGTGCACACCGCCACTGTTGACGACGGCAAGGAGTGGGGCCGCGAAACCGAGCTGGCCTACACCGTGCAAAGCGGCGCGCTGAAGAGCCTCAACGTGAAATGGCGTAACGCATCGATTCGTCGGGACTACAGCACCAACGAATTCGACGAGAACCGCATTTTCATCAACTACCCGCTTTCGCTTCTGTAACACCAGGCTCCATTGCCATGAGCGCATCCCATGGCAACCTGCGGCAGGGACGCCGGTTTAGAGCGGTTCGTCGATCAAACGTTGACAAGGTAACGGAAGGATAAGGATATTCTTCTCGGTCGTACGACAACTTATAACAACTGTACCTCTCATAGTTTGCTCAGGTAACGCCATGACCACGACACAGATTCGCCACCCCCTCAATCGCCTCCTATTGACCGGTGCCGCCGGCGGCCTTGGCAAAGTCTTGCGCGAGCGCCTCAAGCCTTTCGCTCGCCAGATTCGCCTGTCGGACATCGCCAACATGGCCCCGGCCATCGACGAAAGCGAAGAAGTGGTGCCGTGCGACCTGTCGGACAAGCAGGCCGTGCATCAACTGGTCGAAGGCGTCGACGCCATCCTGCACTTCGGCGGTGTCTCGGTGGAGCGTCCATTCGAAGAAATCCTCGGCGCCAACATCAGCGGCGTCTTCCACATCTATGAAGCCGCCCGCAAACACGGCGTCAAGCGGGTGATCTTCGCCAGTTCCAACCACGTCATCGGTTTCTACAAGCAGGACGAGGCCCTCGACGCCCTCTCCCCTCGCCGCCCGGATGGCTACTACGGCCTGTCCAAGTCCTACGGCGAAGACGTCGCCAGTTTCTACTTCGATCGCTACGGCATCGAGACCGTGAGCATCCGCATCGGCTCGTCGTTCCCCGAACCGCAGAACCGCCGGATGATGAGCACCTGGCTGAGCTTCGACGACCTCACCCAACTGATCGAATGCTCGCTCTACACGCCAAAGGTCGGTCACACCGTGGTCTACGGCGTGTCCGCCAACCGCGACGTCTGGTGGGACAACAGCCAGGCCGCACACCTTGGCTATCAGCCCAAGGACACCTCGGAAATCTTCCGCGCCAAGGTCGAAGCGCAGCCGATGCCGGCCGCCGATGACCCGGCCATGATTTACCAGGGTGGCGCCTTTGTGGCGGCTGGCCCATTCGACGACTGATTCGCTGTTTTTCATGGGATACGCACGGACAAAGGAATCACCATGCAAGCCGAATTGATTGTCGACGCACGTAACGCCGTCGGGGAAAGCCCGGTATGGGTTCCCGAGGAAAACGCCCTGTATTGGGTGAACATTCCCAACGGTGGCCTGCAACGCTGGAATGCCAGCAGCGGCAAAATCCAGGGCTGGGAAGCCCCCGAAATGCTCGCCTGCATTGCCCGTCACCAGGACGGTGGCTGGGTCGCGGGCATGGAAAGCGGTTTCTTTCGCCTGCACCCCAATGATGACGGCAGCCTGGACAGCGAACTGTGCGCAAGTGTCGAACATAGCCGCACCGACATGCGCCTCAACGATGGCCGTTGTGACCGCCAGGGTCGCTTCTGGGCCGGCAGCATGGTGCTGAACATGGGTGCCAACGCAGACGTAGGCCGGATGTATCGCTACGAGGCAGGCCAGCGCAGCCCGGTCGCGGCGCAACTGAGCGGTTTCATCGTGCCCAACGGCCTGGGCTTCAGCCCGGACGGACGCACGATGTACCTCTCCGATTCACACCCGCTGGTGCAGCAGATCTGGGCTTTCGACTACGACACCGACAGCGGCACACCGTCCAACCGACGGCTGTTCGTCGACATGATGCCGTTGGCCGGTCGCCCGGATGGCGCCGCGGTGGATGCCGACGGTTGCTATTGGATTTGCGCCAACGATGCCGGGCTGATTCACCGTTTCACCCCGGACGGACGCCTCGACCGTTCACTGCAAGTGCCCGTGAAGAAACCGACCATGTGCGCCTTTGGCGGCAGTCGCCTGGACACCCTCTTCGTCACCTCGATCCGCCCCGGTGACAACAACGACCCGCAGTCCCTGGCCGGTGGCGTGTTCGCCCTCAACCCCGGCGTCAAGGGCCTGGCTGAAGCTGCTTTCGGAGGACGGGAGCACTCCGCGAACTGATCTGTTTCACCGCTTCACTGGATGAGCCATAAAAAAAACAACAAGACTGGAGATTGACCATGAATTTCAAACGTACGCTTCTGATCGCAGCCCTCCCCCTGGCCTTCCTGGCCCAGGCGGCGCAAGCCCTCGACATCAAGATCGCCGACATCCACCCCAAGGGCTACCCAACCGTGGTCGCCGAGGAATCCATGGGTAAGACCCTGGAAAAAGAGAGCAACGGCGAACTGAAGTTCAAGTATTTCCCGGGTGGCGTACTGGGCTCCGAAAAAGAAGTGATCGAGCAGATGCAAGCCGGCGCGATCCAGATGTCCCGGGTCAGCCTGGGTATCGTCGGTCCTGTCGTACCGGATGTGAACGTCTTCAACATGCCGTTCATCTTCCGCGACCAGGCTCACATGCGCGCGGTCATCGACGGTGACGTCGGCGATGCGATCCTCGACCGGATCACCAACTCGGAATTCGGCCTGGTCGCCCTGGCCTGGATGGACGGCGGTACGCGCAACCTCTACACCAAGAAACCAGTGCGCAAGCTCGAAGATCTGAAGGGCATGAAAATCCGCGTCCAAGGCAACCCGATGTTCATCGAGATGATGAATGCCATGGGCGCCAACGGCATCGCCATGGACACCGGCGAAATCTTCAGTGCCTTGCAGACCGGCGTGATCGACGGCGCGGAAAACAACCCACCGACCCTGCTCGAACACAACCACTACCAGAACGCCAAGTACTACAGCCTGACCGGTCACCTGATCCTGCCAGAGCCGATCGTGATGTCGAAAATCACTTGGGAAAAACTGACCCCGGCGCAACAGGACATGGTCAAGAAAGCCGCCAAGGCTGCCCAGGCCGAAGAGCGCGAGCTGTGGGACAAGAAGTCCACCGCCAGTGAAGAAAAACTCAAGGCCGCGGGTGTGGAATTCATCACTGTCGACAAGAAACCCTTCTACGACGCCACCGCCCCCGTGCGGGCCAAGTACGGCGCGCCCTATGCCGACCTGATCAAGCGTATCGAAGCCGTTCAATAAGACCTCTCGTTCTGTACTCATGAAAAGGCCCGGCGCGCCTGCTGCCCAAGGCACGCCCGGTTACGGTGGAACCCGATGAAGAATTTGCTGCTGCGTATCAACGATAAAATCTACATGACGTGCATCTGGGTGGCCGGCCTATCTGTCCTGGCAGTTGCCCTGATGATTCCCTGGGGTGTATTTGCCCGCTACGTGCTGGGCTCAGGCTCCAGCTGGCCCGAGCCCACCGCCATCCTGCTGATGATCGTGTTCACCTTCATCGGTGCCGCTGCCAGCTACCGCTCCGGCTCGCACATGGCCGTGGACATGGTCACCAGCCGCATGCCCCGGCACTGGCAAACCTTGGCTTCGGTCGTCACCCAGCTCTTGATGGCGGCGGTGTGCATCTTCATGACCATCTGGGGCACCAAGCTGTGCATGACCACCTGGAATCAATTCATGAGCGCCATCCCCACCCTGCGCGTCGGCATCACCTACATGCCGATCCCGGTCGGTGGTTTCCTGACCCTGATTTTTGTCCTGGAAAAACTCTTGCTGGGTGATCAAAGCCAGCGCCGGGTCGTGCAGTTCGACCTGGTCGAAGAAAACGAAGGTGCCGCTTAATGGACGCGCTGATTCTGCTGGGCAGTTTTTTGTTGTTGATCCTGATCGGCATGCCGGTCGCCTACGCGCTGGGCGCTGCCGCCCTGATCGGGGCGTGGTGGATCGATATTCCGTTCCAGGCCATGATGATCCAGGTCACGGGCGGGGTGAACAAGTTCTCGTTGCTGGCCATTCCGTTCTTCGTCCTGGCCGGTGCGATCATGGCCGAAGGCGGCATGTCCCGTCGACTGGTGGCCTTCGCCAGCGTGCTGGTAGGCTTCGTGCGCGGTGGCCTGTCCTTGGTCAACCTGGTGGCTTCGAGTTTCTTTGGCGCGATCTCCGGTTCCTCGGTGGCCGATACGGCCTCGGTCGGCTCGGTGCTGATCCCGGAAATGACGCGCCAAGGCTATCCGCGTGATTACGCCACGGCCGTCACCGTCAGTGGTTCGGTGCAAGCGCTGCTGACCCCGCCAAGCCACAACGCGGTGCTGTATTCGCTCGCCGCTGGCGGCACCGTCTCCATCGGTTCGCTGTTCATGGCCGGCATCGTCCCCGGCATCATGATGAACCTCTGCCTGATGGCGCTGTGCCTGGTCTTCGCGAAAAAACGCAATTACCCCAAGGGCGAAGTGATTCCGCTCAAGCAAGCGCTGAAGATCTGCCGGGAAGCCATGTGGGGCATGATGACCTTGTTCATCATCCTTGGCGGCATTCTCTCGGGTGTTTTCACCGCCACCGAATCGGCCGCCATTGCCGTGGTGTGGGCGTTCTTCGTGACCATGTGCATCTATCGGGACTACAAGTGGAGCGAGTTGCCGAAACTGATGCACCGTACGGTACGCACCATCTCCATCGTGATGATCCTGATCGGCTTCGCCGCTAGCTTCGGCTACATCATGACGCTGATGGAGATCCCGGCGAAGATCACCACCGCGTTCCTGACGCTGTCGGACAACCGCTACGTGATCCTGATGTGCATCAACGTGATGTTGCTGCTGTTGGGCACCGTGATGGACATGGCGCCGCTGATCCTGATCCTGACGCCGATCCTGATGCCGGTGATCGTCGGCATCGGCGTGGACCCGGTGCAGTTCGGCATGATCATGCTGGTGAACCTGGGTATCGGGTTGATCACGCCACCGGTGGGCGCGGTGTTGTTCGTCGGTTCCGCCATCGGCAAGGTCAGCATCGAAAGCACCGTCAAGGCGCTGCTGCCGTTCTACGCCATGCTGTTCGTGGTGCTGCTGCTCGTGACTTATGTTCCCGCCATTTCGCTGTGGTTGCCGCACTTGGTGTTGTAACCCCAAAAAGCGCGCAAGCCTCCTTGTGGCGAGGGAGCTTGCTCCCGCTGGACTGCGGTAGGAGCTGTCGAGTGCAACGAGGCTGCGATCTTTCCCCAGCCACTTGAATCTCAAGTGAAAGATCAAAAGATCGCAGCCTCGCTTCGCTCGACAGCTCCTACAGTACAGCCGAGCGGGAGCAAGCTCCCTCGCCACAAAAGCTTTTCCCCACTCGATAGACGCGACCACCATGACGCAGCCTCTTCTCCATCTCGAAGACGAACTCACCCGCCTCACCCTCGCCCCGCACCTGGGCGCCAGCCTCGTCGATTGGACCCTGCGCGGCAGCGGTGCGCCCTTGTTGCGCCCGCCTGCTGCGCAAGCCGTGGAAAACGGCCTGCCGGGCAAACTCGGCTGCTTCCCGTTGATCCCGTGGTCGAACCGGATCGCCCAGGGCGGTTTCGACTGCCCCGGCGGCTGGCTGGCCCTGGAGGCCAACAGCCCCAACGATCCGTTCCCGATCCATGGCAGCGCCTGGCAACAACCGTGGCAAGTGGTCGAGCAGAGTACCCAGGAAGCCTTGTTGCAACTCGACAGCCAACACCCGTTCGCCTATTGCGCCAGCCTGCGGATCCGCTTGAGCGGCGGTCAGTTGCAAATCGCCATGCACGTCACTCACATGGCCGAACAGGCCGCCTGGCACGGGCTGGGGTTGCACCCGTATTTTCCGCGCACCGCCAGTACTCGCCTGCAAACCCGCGCCAGCGAAGCCTGGCTGTGCGATGCCTCGAAACTGCCAACGGAACTGAGGGACATCCCCGCAGAGTGGGATTTCCAGCACGCCCGGTTACTGCCAGACACACTGGTCGACAACGGCTTCGGCGGTTGGGACGGGCACTGTCTGATCCAGCAACCGGACCTGGGTTATGAGCTGGAATGCCGAGCCAGCGGCAGCGAGTACTTCCTGCTGTACTGCCCCGTGGGCCTGGATTTCTTCTGCATCGAACCGGTCAGCCATCCGGTCAACGCCCATCACCTGCCGGGGCGACCGGGGTTGCGTTTGCTGGAGCAAGGGCAGTCGGTGGCGCTGGGGTTTTCGATGCAGTGTCGGTTGCTCTAAGGCCCACTTCCCTGTGGGAGCAAGGCTTGCCCGCGATGAAGTGGACGCGGTCTCCTGGGAAACCGAGGCGCCTGCATCGCGAGCAAGCTTTGCTCCCACAGAGTTTTTGGATTGCCAATAAATCCGCGGCCAAACGCAGGTCCACTGTGGGAGCAAAGCTTGCTCGCGATAACGGTGGGTCTGCTGGCATCAATGTTGAAGTGCCGACGCCTTCGCGAGCAGGGGGTCAGGTGCCCAGGGTCAACCCATTGGCCGGCAACGGCAGTGCGGTCTTGTAGCGCACTTGCTTGAGGGCAAAGCTGGAGCGGATGTTCGCCACGCCCGGGACCTTGGTCAAGAAGTCCATCATGAACCGCTCCAGCGACTGGATGGTCGGCACCAGCACGCGGATCAGGTAATCCGGATCGCCGGCCATCAGGTAGCACTCCATCACCTCCGGTCGGTCGGAGATTGCCTCCTCGAAGTGCTGCAGCGCCTCTTCCACCTGCTTCTCCAGGCTGACATGGATGAAAACGTTGACGTGCAACCCCAGCAGGTCGGCGTCCAGCAGCGTGACCTGCTCGCGGATCACCCCCAATTCCTCCATGGCCCGGACGCGGTTGAAGCACGGCGTCGGCGACAGATTGACCGAACGGGCCAGATCGGCGTTGGTGATGCGGGCGTTTTCCTGAAGGCTGTTCAGAATGCCGATGTCGGTGCGATCCAATTTACGCATGAGACAAATAACCCTGCTTTTTATCGTTGTGCAGATTTTTTATCTGCAAATGATCTGAACAGCAAGCTAACAGAGAAAAATATTCTTCTTCGTCGAGCCTATGATTGTTGTAGGACAATTTCCCACCTACCCAGGGAAATTCGTCAGCTAGCGCGCCCACTACAAGAAATTCACAAGATCGAGCGTAGAAAGCCATGAACCCAGCGTATGAACCGCTACGCCTGCACGTTCCCGAACCCTCGGGCCGTCCCGGCTGCAAGACCGACTTTTCCTACCTGCATCTGTCCGATGCCGGCACGGTGCGCAAA
The DNA here is from genome assembly GCF_052114545.1 of Pseudomonas sp. KB_12. Taxonomy (NCBI): domain Bacteria; kingdom Pseudomonadati; phylum Pseudomonadota; class Gammaproteobacteria; order Pseudomonadales; family Pseudomonadaceae; genus Pseudomonas; species Pseudomonas sp. KB_12. The sequence continues at coordinate 7,222 of NZ_JBFREY010000008.1, forward strand.
CCACCCATCGACGTCGAACCCGCCGACACCGCCGACCTGGCTCGCAGCCTGATCCGCGTACTCGACGACCAGGGCAATGCCTTGGGCGACTGGGCTGCGGACATTCCCGTCGAGATCCTGCGCAAGGGCATGCGTGCCATGCTCAAGACGCGCATCTACGACAACCGCATGGTGGTCGCCCAGCGGCAGAAAAAGATGTCGTTCTACATGCAAAGCCTTGGCGAAGAAGCCATCGGCAGCGCCCAGGCCCTGGCGTTGAACATCGACGACATGTGCTTCCCCACCTACCGCCAGCAAAGCATCCTGATGGCCCGCGAGGTGCCGCTGGTGGACCTGATCTGCCAACTGCTGTCCAACGAGCGCGATCCGCTCAAGGGCCGGCAGTTGCCGATCATGTACTCGGTCAAGGACGCGGGTTTCTTCACCATTTCCGGCAACCTCGCCACGCAGTTCGTCCAAGGCGTGGGCTGGGGCATGGCCTCGGCGATCAAGGGCGATACCAAGATCGCCTCGGCCTGGATCGGTGACGGCGCCACCGCCGAATCGGACTTCCACACCGCCCTCACCTTCGCCCACGTCTACCGGGCACCGGTGATCCTCAACGTGGTCAACAACCAGTGGGCGATCTCCACCTTCCAGGCCATTGCCGGCGGTGAAGCCACGACCTTCGCCGGACGCGGCGTCGGTTGCGGCATTGCCTCCCTGCGCGTGGATGGCAACGATTTCATGGCGGTCTACGCCGCCTCGCGCTGGGCCGCCGAACGCGCCCGCCGCAACCTCGGCCCGGCGCTGATCGAATGGGTCACCTACCGCGCCGGCCCGCACTCCACCTCGGACGACCCTTCGAAGTACCGCCCCGCCGACGACTGGAGCCACTTCCCGCTGGGCGATCCGATTGCGCGCCTCAAGCAGCACATGGTGAAGATCGGCCAGTGGTCCGAAGAGGAGCATGCCGCCGTCACCGCCGAACTCGAAGCCGAGGTGATCGCCGCGCAGAAGGAAGCCGAGCAGTACGGCACCCTCGCCGGTGGGCAGATTCCAAGCGCCGCGACCATGTTCGAAGACGTCTACAAAGAGATGCCGGAGCACTTGAAGCGCCAGCGTCAGCAGTTGGGGATCTGACATGAACGATCACAACAACAATATTGCGTTGGACACCGCCATGACCACTACCACCATGACCATGATCCAGGCCCTGCGCTCGGCCATGGACGTGATGCTCGAACGCGACGACAACGTCGTGGTGTTCGGCCAGGACGTGGGTTACTTCGGTGGCGTGTTCCGCTGCACCGAAGGCCTGCAGAACAAGTACGGCACCTCGCGAGTGTTCGACGCACCGATTTCCGAAAGCGGCATCGTCGGCGTGGCGGTGGGCATGGGCGCCTACGGCCTGCGCCCGGTGGCCGAGATCCAGTTCGCCGACTACGTCTACCCGGCCTCGGACCAGATCATCTCCGAAGCAGCACGCCTGCGCTATCGCTCGGCCGGCGAGTTCACCGCGCCGATGACCCTGCGCATGCCCTGCGGCGGCGGCATCTATGGCGGCCAGACCCACAGCCAGAGCATCGAGGCGATGTTCACCCAGGTCTGCGGCCTGCGCACCGTCATGCCGTCCAACCCCTACGACGCCAAGGGCCTGCTGATCGCCTCCATCGAAAACGATGACCCGGTGATCTTCCTCGAGCCCAAGCGCCTGTATAACGGCCCGTTCGACGGCCACCACGACCGCCCGGTAACACCGTGGTCGAAACACCCCTCGGCGCAAGTGCCGGACGGCTACTACACGGTGCCGCTGGACGTCGCCGCCATTACCCGTCCGGGCAAGGACGTGACTGTTCTCACCTACGGCACCACGGTCTACGTCTCCCAAGTGGCTGCCGAAGAGAGCGGTATCGACGCCGAAGTCATCGACCTGCGCAGCCTGTGGCCGCTGGACCTTGAGACCATCGTCAAATCCGTGAAGAAAACCGGCCGCTGTGTGGTGGTTCACGAAGCCACCCGCACCTGCGGTTTCGGCGCCGAACTGGTGGCGTTGGTGCAAGAACACTGCTTCCACCACCTGGAAGCGCCCATCGAGCGTGTCACCGGTTGGGACACCCCCTACCCGCACGCGCAGGAGTGGGCGTATTTCCCAGGGCCGTCCCGTGTGGGCGCGGCGTTGAAACGGGTCATGGAGGTCTGAATGGGCACGCACGTTATCAAGATGCCGGACATCGGCGAAGGCATCGCGGAAGTTGAACTGTCGGTGTGGCACGTCAAGGTTGGCGACATGGTGGTCGAAGACCAGGTGCTGGCCGATGTCATGACCGACAAGGCCATGGTGGATATCCCCTCTCCGGTGCATGGCCGGGTCATCGCCCTGGGTGGCGAGCCCGGCGAAGTCATGGCGGTGGGCAGCGAACTGATCCGCATTGAAGTCGAAGGTGCGGGTAACCTGAAAGAATCGGCCCAACAAGCGCCAACGCCAGCGCCGGCTGCGCAAGCACCGAAGCCGGCACTCGTGGCGACACCTGAACCGGTGCTGGAAAAAACCGCCGCGCCCCGCTGCGCCCCGCAAGCGCCTGTGGCCCGCGACCCCGACGAGCGTCCCCTGGCGTCGCCGGCCGTGCGCAAACACGCGCTGGACCTGGGCATTCAATTGCGCCTGGTCCAAGGCAGCGGCCCCGCCGGGCGGGTCCTGCACGAAGACCTCGAGGCTTATCTGGCCCAAGGTCCGTCGACCCAGGCCAAGGGCGGTTCGGGTTATGCCGAGCGCCACGACGAGCAGCAGATCCCGGTGATCGGCATGCGTCGCAAGATCGCCCAGCGCATGCAGGAAGCGACCCAGCGCGCCGCTCATTTCAGCTACGTCGAGGAAATCGACGTCACCGCCCTGGAAGAGCTACGGGTTCACTTGAATGAAAAACACGGCGCCAGTCGCGGCAAGCTGACCTTGCTGCCGTTCCTGGTCCGCGCGTTGGTCGTGGCCCTGCGCGATTTCCCGCAGATGAACGCCCGCTACGACGACGAAGCCCAGGTCATTCACCGCTCAGGTGCGGTGCATGTGGGCGTCGCCACCCAGAGCGATGTTGGCCTGATGGTGCCGGTGGTGCGTCACGCCGAAGCCCGTAGCCTGTGGGACAGCGCGACGGAAATCTCCCGCCTGGCCACGGCGGCCCGCACGGGCAAGGCCAGTCGCGATGAGCTGTCCGGTTCGACCATCACCCTGACCAGCCTCGGTGCGCTCGGCGGCATCGTCAGCACGCCGGTGCTGAACCTGCCGGAAGTGGCGATTGTCGGCGTGAACAAAATCGTCGAGCGGCCCGTGGTGATCAAGGGCCAGATCGTGATCCGCAAAATGATGAACCTCTCCAGCTCCTTCGATCACCGGGTGGTCGACGGCATGGACGCGGCGCAATTCATCCAGGCCCTGCGTGGCCTGCTCGAACAACCCGCCACCTTGTTTGTGGACTAATCATCAATGGAGCAGGCGATGCAAACTTTGAACACGACGCTGCTGATTATCGGCGGCGGCCCCGGCGGTTATGTGGCGGCGATCCGCGCCGGGCAACTGGGCATCTCGACCATCCTGGTGGAAGGCCAGGCGTTGGGCGGGACCTGCCTGAATATCGGTTGTATCCCGTCCAAGGCGTTGATCCATGTGGCCGAGCAGCTCCACCAGACCCGGCACCACAGCCAGGGTTCGGCCTTGGGCATCACGGTGGCGGCGCCGAGCCTGGACATCGGCAAGAGCGTGGAATGGAAGGACGGCATCGTCGATCGCCTGACCACCGGCGTCGCGGCGCTGTTGAAAAAGCACAAGGTCCAGGTCATTCACGGCTGGGCCAAGGTGATCGATGGCAAGACGGTCGAGGTCGGTGACACCCGCATCCAGTGCGAACACCTGCTGCTCGCCACTGGTTCGAAAAGCGTCGACCTGCCGATGCTACCGATTGGCGGGCCAATCATTTCTTCCACCGAAGCCCTCGCCCCCACCTCGGTGCCCAAGCACCTGGTGGTGGTCGGCGGTGGCTACATCGGCCTGGAACTGGGCATTGCCTACCGCAAGCTCGGCGCCGAGGTCAGCGTGGTCGAGGCCCAGGAACGGATCCTGCCAGCCTATGACGGCGAGCTGACCCAGCCTGTGCACGAGGCGCTCAAGCAGTTGGGCGTGAAGCTTTACCTCAAGCACAGCGTCGAAGGTTTCGATGCCCAGGCCAGCACCTTGCAAGTGCGTGATCCCAATGGCGAGACGCTGAACCTGGACACCGACCGGGTGCTGGTGGCCGTTGGGCGCAAACCCAACACCCAGGGCTGGAACCTCGAAGCGCTGGGCTTGGCGATGAACGGTTCGGCGCTGAAAATCGACAGCCGTTGCCAGACCAGCATGCGCAACGTCTGGGCCATCGGCGACCTGAGCGGTGAACCGATGCTCGCCCACCGGGCCATGGCCCAGGGTGAAATGGTCGCCGAGCTGATCGCCGGCCAGCATCGCGAGTTCAACCCAACGGCCATCGCCGCGGTGTGCTTCACCGACCCGGAACTGGTGGTGGTCGGCAAGACGCCGGACGAAGCCAAGGCGGCCGGGCTCGATTGCATGGTGTCGAGCTTCCCGTTCGCCGCCAACGGTCGGGCCATGACCCTGGAATCGAAAAGCGGTTTCGTCCGGGTCGTGGCGCGCCGGGACAATCACCTGATCGTTGGCTGGCAAGCGGTTGGCGTGGGCGTGTCGGAACTGTCCACCGCGTTCGGCCAATCCCTGGAAATGGGCGCGCGCCTGGAGGACATCGCTGGCACCATCCACGCCCACCCGACGCTGGGCGAGGCCGTGCAGGAAGCGGCGTTGCGGGCGTTGGGGCATGCGTTGCATCTGTAACGCATCAGGATCGTTCCCACGCTCCGCGTGGAAATGCAGCCAGGGACGCTCCGCGTCCCAAAGCCGAACGCGGAGCGTCCGTTGAAGTATTCCCACGCGGAGCGTGGGAACAATCATCGAGTGAGGCTGCGAAACAGCCCCGGAATGAAGTATTGTTGTTCCCATCCAAAAAACGTCAGAAGCCTTGAACCGTTTCGACGGTTGTCAAGAAATAGAGGGTGTCATGGGTAACGAGAGCATCAATTGGGACAAACTGGGCTTTGACTACATCAAGACCGACAAGCGCTACCTGTCGCACTGGCGCGATGGTGCCTGGGACGCGGGCACCCTGACCGAAGACAACGTGCTGCATATCAGCGAGGGCTCCACCGCCCTGCACTACGGTCAGCAGTGCTTCGAAGGCCTGAAGGCCTATCGCTGCAAGGACGGCTCCATCAACCTGTTCCGCCCGGACCAGAACGCCGCCCGCATGCAGCGCAGCTGCGCCCGCCTGCTGATGCCGCACGTCGACACCGAGCAGTTCGTCGAGGCCTGCAAGCAAGTGGTCCGCGCCAATGAGCGCTTCATCCCGCCTTACGGCACCGGCGGCGCGCTGTACCTGCGCCCGTTCGTGATCGGCGTGGGTGACAACATCGGCGTGCGCACCGCACCCGAGTTCATCTTCTCGATTTTCTGCATCCCGGTCGGCGCCTACTTCAAGGGCGGCCTGACCCCGCACAACTTCCTGATCTCCAGCTTCGACCGCGCCGCCCCACAAGGCACCGGCGCGGCCAAGGTCGGTGGCAACTACGCCGCCAGCCTGATGCCCGGTTCCCAGGCCAAAAAAGCCAGTTTCGCCGACTGCATCTACCTGGATCCGATGACCCACTCGAAAATCGAGGAAGTCGGCTCGGCCAACTTCTTCGGCATCACCCACGACAACAAATTCGTCACCCCGAAATCCCCTTCGGTCCTGCCGGGCATTACTCGCCTGTCGCTGATCGAACTGGCCAAATCGCGCCTGGGCCTGGAAGTGATCGAAGGCGACGTGTTCATCGACAAACTGTCGGACTTCAAGGAAGCCGGCGCCTGCGGTACCGCTGCGGTGATCACCCCGATTGGCGGCATCAGCTACAAGGACAAGCTGCACGTGTTCCACAGCGAAACCGAAGTCGGCCCGATCACCCAGAAGCTCTACAAAGAGCTGACCGGCGTGCAGACCGGTGACGTGGAAGCGCCAGCGGGTTGGATCGTCAAGGTTTGATCCAAACCCCTGTGTAGGAGCTGTCGAGTGCAACGAGGCTGCGATCTTTCCCCAGACACTTGAGTCTCAAGCGAAAGATCAAAAGATCGCAGGCTTCGCCAGCTCCTACAGACCCCAGCGGGAGCAAGCTCCCTCGTCACATGGATCTGTCCCCACTACCCCCGACGCAAAACCGGCCATCGCCCCCAACGCTGGCGAAACCATCCGTAACCGCTGACCAGCAAGATCCCGCCCAGCACCAGAACCGCGCCAACGATGAAGTTCGGCTCCAGCGGCTCATCCAGCAACCAGACGCCAAAACCGATGCCAAACAGCGGCGTCATGAACGACAACACCCCCAGTTGCGAAGCGAGGTAGTGGCGCAGCAGGGAGAACCAGATCAGGAAGCTGGCGAAGGACACCAGCAACACCTGGAACGTCATGCTGGCGATGAGTTGTGGCGTAGGGTTGATCGTCGTTTGCCCCAGCGCTATCGACATTCCGATCAGCAGCACCCCGGCGCCAACCAATTGGTAAAGCAGCGTCTGGCTGGCCGGCAGATTCGTCAACCGCGAACAGCGTACCGTCACCGTGGTTGCGCCCCACAGCGCACCCGCCAGCAAGCCCATGCCGTCACCGAGCAACGAACTGCCGTTCGCCGCGCCCGAGCCCCCGCTGAAAGCCACCACGATCCCGCCAAAGGCAACGGCGATGCCCAGCCATTGCGCCGGCTTGAGGCGTTCGCTCGGCAGTTTCCAGTGCAAGCCGAGGGCGGCGAACATTGGTGCGGTATAGAGGAAAATCACCATGTGCGATGCCGTCGTATGCCGCAGGCCTTCGCCCACCATCACGAACTCCAAGGCAAACAACAACCCCACCAGCATGCCCGGGCGCCAACTGCCATCGGCCAGGGACAGGCGTTCACCGCGCACCAGCACCAACAACCAGACCAGTACCGCAGCGATGGCCGAGCGCACGCCCAGTTGCAGCATCGGCGCCATATCGGCGGCGCCGGCCTTGATCGCGACTTGCTGGAAACCCCAAATGGCACAGAGGCCGGTCATCAGGGCGCAGACCTGGCCATCCAGGGCACGGCGGGTGGTCATGGGAACGGTCCTTGGGCAGAAAGAGATGAAAGGATTGTCTGCCTGACACCTTTGCTGGATATAGTGATTACCCGACAAGCCATCCCGGTAATCCGCCATTGCGGTCGATATGCAGCCTCCAGCCCAACATCTGAAGATTCCTCCGTTCGAAGCGGCCCTGCCCTCGCCGATTTTCTTTCGCAGCGCCTGCATGCCGGCCCATGCCACTTACCCCCGGCACCGGCATGCCTGGGGTGAGTTCGTCTACTCCTACAGTGGGGTGATGGAAATCGAGATCGCCCAGCACCATTACCTGGCGCCACCGCAGTACGGCATCTGGCTGCCGCCGGACATGGAACACGTTGGCTTCAATCGGCATGAGGCCTGCCATTGTTCGTTGTACCTGGCCGCCGAACTGTGCGACGCGTTGCCGGCCGTACCCTGCGCGCTGACCTTGAGCCCGCTGATCCGCGCCCTGCTGGAAGAGTTGCGCAGCGATCCACCGAGCCAACCGCAGACGCCCGAGCAGCAACGTTTGCTGCAGGTGTTGGTGGACAAGCTGGCGCAGGCGCCCCATGTCGGCAGCTACCTGCCCTCCTCGGATGATCCACTGCTGGGCCCCGTGCTGCGAGCCTTGGAGGCGAACCCCAGCGACCCGCGTTCCTTGCCACAACTGGCCCGCGCTGCCAACACCACCGAGCGCACGCTGATGCGCCGGGCCCAGCGGGACCTGGGCATGTCATTGGTGGAATGGCGCCAGCGCCTGAAAGTCATCGAGGCCCTGGCCCTGCTCGAACGTGGCCAGAGCGTGGAAACCATCGGCCTGGACCTGGGCTACAGCAGCGCCTCGGCGTTCATCAGCATGTTCCGCAAAATGATGGGCACCACGCCGGATGAGTATCGGCGCAGGCATATGGCTGGATGATGAGGCGATGCTGGAATCGTCATCGCGAGCAGGCTCGCTCCCACAGGTGATCGTGGTATTCATCAATCTCGTGTTCAACGCAGGGCCCATTGTGGGAGCGAGCCTGCTCGCGAAGGCGGTGGGTCAGCTTGCATGGATGTTGGATGTGAAGGCCCCTTCGCGAGCAAGCTCGCTCCCACAGGGTCTGTCGGTGGACATCAATCATGTGTTCACCGCAAATCCACTGTGGGAGCGAGCTTGCTCGCGATGACGGCTGTGGGTTTGACATCGATTTCGGCACTCACGCCAAACCGCCCCGCCATCTCCCGACGACCACTGGCCGTCACCCCCAGCGCCCGGCTGTCCAGGTCCTGGATCACCCATTTGCGCTTGATCGCCACTTGCAGCAACGCCGCGCCCAAGGCGCCGCCCAGGTGCGGGCGGCGCATGCTCCAGTCCAGGCAGGGGCAGGCGAATCGGCGGCGTTGCGTGGCAAGGTGCTGGACATCGATGCCCAAGCCCTCGAACACCGCCTCGCCGGACTCACTCAGCCGATAGCCATCGCCTTGCACCTCTATCAGCCATCCAGCCTCGATCATCCGGTCATGCAGGCGCACCGCCAGAGTGCCGGCCATGTGGTCGTAACAGGTGCGAGCAAATTGCAGGCGATCCGGTGTGCGCGGGGTGAAGGTTGGTGCGGCGCTCTGGCCGATCACCATCAGTGCCTCCAGTGCCTGGGCGACGCGCGGGTCGGCCAGGCTGTAATAACGATGACGGCCCTGGACATGCAAGCGCACCAAGGCCATTTGCTTGAGTTTCGCCAGATGGGCGCTGGCGGTCGAGGCGCTGACCTCGGCGATGCTCGCCAATTCGGTGCTGGTGCGGGCATGGCCGTCCATCAACGCGCACAGCATCCGGGTGCGCGCCGGTTCGGCAATGGCCGCCGCCACTTGGGACACGCCCAGGTCATGGTGCTCTGCGTTCATATTTCGCTCCCCGACGAATCAAGCCATGCATCGACTGGAGATAGTAGCAACACTTTCTCCATCACGAACAAGGCCGCGCTTCATGGACCCGATCACCGCCGCGACACATTCCGACCCTTACCCTTTTTACGCCGCCCTGCGCGCTGCCGGCGGACTGGCCTTCGATCCCGAACTGAACCTGTGGATCGCCAGCAGCGCCGAGGCCGTGTGCGCGGTGCTGCACCATCCCGATTGCCATGTGCGCCCGGCTCACGAGCCCGTACCAAAGGTCATCGCCGAAGGGCCGGCCGGACGGGTGTTCGGCCACCTGATGCGCATGAACGAAGGGGAACGGCAGCGTTGCCCGAGGGCCGCGATTGCGCCGCGGTTGCAGGACATCGATCCCCGGCAGGTCGAGGCACTGGTCAGGGCCCGCCTTCTCCAAGAGGGCGCCGAAGGCCTGCACCAGGCCCAATTCATCGGGCCGGCCAGCGTGGTCGCGGCATTGCTGGGTTTCAGCCCGACGGACTGTCACCGGGTCAGCGAATTGACCGCAGACTTCGTCGCCGGCCTGTCGCCCCTGAGCCAAGCACCGCAACTGAACGCGGCGCACCAGGCCAGCGAGCAACTGACCGGTTTATTCCAGGAGCGGATAGAGGCGCAGGACAACCCTTTGCTGCTGGGCATTGACCCAGGCTTCGAAGACGCTGATCCGGACAGTAAAATCGCCAACCTGATCGGGCTGCTCTCGCAAACCTATGAAGCCACCGCGGGTCTGATTGGCAACGCGTTGCTGGCGCTGATCGGCGATCCAGCGTTGCGCCGGACACTGCGGGAGGCCCCCACACAGGTCGACTCATTGCTGGCCGAAGTCCAACGTTTCGACCCGCCGGTACAAAACACTCGCCGCTTCATCGCCGCGCCCTGCGAAATCCTCGGCACTGCGCTGAACCCCGGGGAGGTGGTCCTGGTGCTGCTGGCCTCAGCCAACCGCGATCCGCAACTCAACCCCCGACCAGACACCCTGCTGCTCGATCGCCCGAACCGCCGCAGTTTCAGCTTCGGCAGCGGGCGCCATGAATGCCCAGGCCAAACCCTGGCCATGGACATCGCCCGCGCCACGCTGACGGCGATTCTGGAGCGCGAACCGCCACTGGATCAGTTGACCTGGTGCTATCGCCCCTCCGTCAACGGCCGCATCCCGCTGTTCAGCGAGCGGTCCTGTGCCGGCAGGTCATGACCCGCCCAGCCATCAATCGTCTCGCGTCAGGACTTCCAGCAACTCGATTTCGAAGATGAGGTTGGCGTTGGGCTTGATGTGGGCGCCCGTGGACCGCTCACCGTAGGCCAGGTGGGCCGGCACCCACAACTTGCGCTTGCCACCGACTTGCATGCCCATCAGGCCCAGATCCCAGCCCTTGATGACGCGACCGGTGCCGATCACGCATTGGAAGGGTTTGCCGCGACTGTAGGACGAATCGAATTCGGTGCCGTCTTCGAGGGTGCCGCGGTATTGGGTGGTGATCAGCGCACCTTTGACTACGCTTTTGCCGTCGCCCTGTTCCAGGTCGATGATTTGCAGCTCTTCATTCATGGCGGTATCCCTCGTGTGATCCAGGCGCGGGGTTTTCGCAGAAATCCGGGCGCATGGCAAACGTTGTATGCCATGCGGCAGGGAACCGCGACGGCCTCTTCGGTTCACATGGGTATCGTCCCTGCATTTCAGATAAGGATTTTCTGATGTTCGACTCTCGTCCGCTCCACAGTTTCATTCCGCCATACATCCTCAATCGCATCATCGCCCACGGCTCCGAACAGCAACGCTCCAGCGCCCTCGGCACCTTGACCCACGTGCGCAGCCTGCGGCACAACCCCGGCCCACCCGGCAACCTTCCCGCCGCCGCGAACCGGCCCAAGCCCGGCACGGCCGGACAGCCGCAACGCAGCGTGCATGACGCCCAGAACAGCATGGAACTGCCCGGCCAGCCGGTTCGCCTGGAAGGCCAGCGGGCCAGTGGCGACCCAGCCGTGGACGAAGCCTACGACGCCCTCGGCGCCACCTATGATTTTTTCTGGAAGGTCCTGGGGCGCGACTCCATCGACAACAAAGGCTTCGCCCTGGTGGGCAGCGTGCATTATGGCCAGGGCTATGAAAACGCCTTCTGGAACGGCGCGCAAATGGTGTTCGGCGACGGCGATGGCGAAATCTTCCAGCGCTTCACCCGCTCCCTGGACGTGGTGGCCCACGAGCTGGCCCATGGCGTCACCGAAAGCGAGGCCGGCTTGATCTACGCCAACCAATCCGGTGCGCTGAACGAGTCCATCTCCGATGTGTTCGGTGTGCTGGTCAAGCAGTTCGTGCTCGAACAGACCGCCGACCAGGCCGACTGGCTGATCGGCGCCGACCTGCTCACCGACAAGATCAACGGCGACGGCCTGCGCAGCATGTCCAACCCCGGCAGCGCCTACGATGACCCGTTGCTGGGCAAGGACCCGCAACCTTCGCACATGCGCGAATTCGTCATTACCCGTGAAGACAACGGCGGCGTGCACATCAACTCCGGCATTCCCAACCGGGCCTTTTATCTGGTGGCGACCACGCTGGGCGGATTTGCCTGGGAAAAGGCCGGCCGGATCTGGTATGAAACCTTGTGCGACCGAAGATTGGCCAATGACGCGTCCTTCAGCGCCTTCGCCCGCCTGACCGTCGAGCATGCCCGCCAGCGCTTCGGCACGCGGGAAGTGCAAGCGGTGCAGAACGGCTGGGCCCAGGTCGGCGTCGACCTGACACAGGAGAGCTGATGAAAACCCTTCCAGACCTCGACGACAAGGCGGTGATACGGCTGTCGCGCCAGGGTGGCGTGGCCGCCATCCATGCGCTGACCCGACCACGGGAAATCGAATTCGCCCAGTGCGACCTCGACCAGCGCACGCGCATCTGTTCGGTCCTGGAGGGTTGCCTGCCACTGACGTCCTCCACGCCCGGGCGCGGCGACCAGCGATTTTTCCAGATCGAGGTGCGCTACCGCACCGACGACCAGGACGATGAGATGGTGCTACAGGTGCCTGAGGACCAGGCACCCGGCGAGCTGGTTCACCTGTGGGACAAAGGCGAAGTGCTCTAACGTGTGGCCGGCACGATCTTGACGATGGCGCCGGACACGGTTTCGACCAGCAGGTACTTGTCGTCGATCTGCACCCATTGCTGCTCGTTTGTCGGTTGCTCGAGTTTCTTCTGTTTCCAGTCTTTCATGGCCCGGTCCGCGCGCTGGTAGTCCGCCGGTACCCGGTCGTTCGCCACCAGCCTGCGGCCATTGCTTGGCGAATGCTCCAGGGCCTCCCCGCTTTTCTCGACCGCTTGCGCAACAGGTCCAAGGGCTCCAAGGCCGGCGATCAGGAACAGGCTGGCGATCAGGGATGGTTTGCGCATAGAAAAAACTCCAGTTATTCGAGGGACTGAATCTGGGACTTCGCGGGCGGCGAATCATTCCTTAATTTCTGGAAACTGTACCCCCTGCTTGCTCCCGCTGAACCCTGTAGGAGCTGGCGAAGCCTGCGATCTTTTGATCTTTTGATCTTTCGCTTGAGACTCAAGTGCCTGGGGAAAGATCGCAGCCTCGTTGCACTCGACAGCTCCTACAGAGCCGAGCGGGAGCAAGCTCCCTCGCCACAGGTTGTGCATGGCATAGTGACAACCTCTGGACTACGGATCTCGCCATGACCACCTCTACCCCGTCATCCCCTGCCCTCAAGGAAATTTTCAACAACGCCCGCCTGGAGCACATCGCTGGCGAAATGCGCGCGGTTTACCCAGCGTTCGATGCCCCGGCGTTTTTGCACATGGCCAACGACGGGCTGGCCGAGTTGTCGGTGATGCAGCGCATGGCCCGGGTCAGTGAGTGCCTGCATGCGGTGCTGCCCCTCGGTTATGAAGCTTCACTGGAGGTGCTGCGCGCCCTGGCCCCGCGCCTGAACAGCATGTTCGTCAGCATGTTCCTGCCACACTACGTGGCGTCCTATGGCCGGCATCGCTTCGACGTGTCGTTGGACGCGCTCAAGTATTTCACCCGGTTCGGCTCGTCGGAGTTCGCCGTGCGGCACTTCCTGCGCGATGACCTGGAACGCACCCTCAAGGTCATGCACGACTGGGCGCTGGACGCCAACGAGCACGTACGCCGCCTGGCCAGCGAAGGCAGCCGGCCACGCTTGCCGTGGTCGTTTCACCTGGAGCCGATCCAGGCCAATCCTGACCTCGCCGCCGCGATCCTCGACACGCTCAAGGCCGACGACAGCCTTTATGTGCGCAAATCGGTGGCCAACCATCTCAACGACGTCACCAAGCAGCATCCCGACTGGGTGCTGGACCAGATCGAAGGCTGGCCGCTGCAAGACCGCCACACGGCGTGGATCGCCCGGCATGCGCTGCGCAGCCTGATCAAACAAGGCAACCCCAGGGCGCTGGGCGTCATCGGGGTCGGCGGCAAGGCACAGGTCCAGGTACTGGATTTGCAGGTGACGCCTGCGGTGATTCGCCTGGGGGAACAGGTCACGCTGTCCTTCACGGTGCAATCAACCCTGGAACAGAGCCAACGCCTGGTGATCGACTATGCCATCGACTACGTGAAAGCCTCGGGCGGCACCTCGGCCAAAGTCTTCAAGCTCAAGACCTTCGACCTGCCTGCCCAGGGTTGCGTCAACCTCAGCCGCTCCCAGCACATTCGCGAGTTGACCACCCGCAAACATTACGCGGGCCGGCATGCCGTGCACCTGCTGGTCAACGGCGAGCGGCTGGGCAGCACGGCGTTCGATATCGTGCCTTGAAGTGGCTCAGCCCGCCGCTATCCGTTGCGCCTGGCGAATGTCGTGGATGAACCGCTCAGCCGGCAGTGGATGCCCCAGCAGATAGCCCTGCAGCGAATCGCAGCCCAACTGGGTCAGGAAGTCTTGTTGCATATCGGTCTCCACGCCTTCGGCGACGATCCGCAGGCCCAGGGCCTGGCCGAGGGCGACGATGGCCGAGACGATCGCCGCGTCATCGCTGTCGTGCTCCAGGTCACGCACGAAGCCGCGATCGATCTTCAGCTCGTTGGCCGGCAGCCGCTTGAGGTACATCAGGCTCGAATAGCCGGTGCCAAAGTCGTCGATGGACAGGTCCACGCCCATGTCCGAGAGCTGTTGCAGCACCGTCATGCTCGCGTCCGCATCGCTCATGGCGGTGGTCTCGGTGATTTCCAAGGTCAGGCTGTTGGCCGGCAGCTGATGCGTTTCCAAGGCCTTGGCCACGCTCTGCACCAAACCGGTATGGCAGAACTGCAACGCCGACAGGTTCACCGCAATGCGCCAATCGGTATAACCGAGCACGTACCATTCGCGCATCTGCCGACAGGCTTCGTTCAACACCCATTCGCCGATGGGGATGATCAACCCGGTCTTTTCCGCCAGGTCGATGAAGGTGTCGGGCATCAACAGGCCCAGGGTCGGATGGTTCCAGCGCAACAAGGCCTCGGCGCCGACCGGCCGGCCGTTGGCGGCATCGAACTTGGGCTGGTAGTACAGGCTGAATTGCCGCTGTTCGACGGCGATGCGCAAGTCTTGCAGCAACTGCAATTGCTTGCGGGCGTTGCTGTTCATCGACGCGTCGAAAAAGCTGTAGCCGTTCTTGCCGGCGCCCTTGGCGTGGTACATCGCCGCGTCGGCGTTCATCAACAGTTCGTCGGCGCTCTGGCCGTTGCCAGGGTAAACCGCGATGCCGACGCTGGCAGAGATCTGCAAGTCATGCTCAGCCACCCGGAACGTACGTGCGATCAAGCCGACCTGACGTGCCGCCAGTTGCAAGGCATCGTCCGGTTCAGTCAGTTGCACCAACAGCACGAACTCATCACCGCCGATCCGCGCCAGGGTGTCCTGGCTGCGCAGGTCTTCACGCAGGCGCAGGGCCACGTCCCGCAGCAACAAATCGCCCATGTGGTGACCAAAGGCGTCGTTGACCGGCTTGAAACCATCCAGGTCGATGAACATCAGGGCGAAGCAGCCGCCCTGCCCTTGCACCCGGTGAATGGCCTGGTCGATACGATCAGCCAGCAATACGCGGTTGGGCAGTCCGGTGAGGGGGTCGTGCAGGGCCAACTGGGTCAGTTCCCGGTTGGCCAGGGTCAGCGATTGGGCCAACTCCGCAGTACGGGCTTCCAGGCGCGCATCGAGAATCGACGTCAGCAAGGCGATGGCCAGCACCGCCAGGGTGGTGATCAACACCAGATTGTCCAGGCCCTTGCCGCTCAAGCCGTCCAGGGAGCCACAAAAGCTGCCGTCGCTGAACCGCGCCCCGGCCATGCCGGTGTAGTGCATGCCGACGATGGCGATACCCATGATCACCGCAGCGCCTGCACGAGCCAGACGCACGTGGGGAGTGTTCTGGCGCAGGCGAAAGGCAATCCACAACGCCGCCGCTGAAGCGCCGACCGCAATCACCAACGAAGCCCCGAACAGTGTCGGCTCATAGTCGATGCCTGGCTGCATTCGCAGTGCGGCCATGCCCGTGTAATGCATGGTGCTGATCCCGGCGCCCATGATCAGCGCGCCGAACGCCAGTTGCCACGCTGGCAATCGTGGCTGGCTGACCAGCCACAGGGCAAAACCGCTGGAAAGAATCGCGACCAGCAGCGACAGCGCGGTGATGGATACGTCGTAGCCAAGCTCCACCGGCAAGCTGAACGCGAGCATGCCGATGAAGTGCATGGACCAGATGCCCACCCCCATCGCCAGCGCCCCCCCGGTCATCCACAAATGCGCGGCGCGCCCCTGGGCGGTCGCGATCCGCCCGGCCAGGTCCAGGGCGGTATAGGAAGCCAGCACAGCAACAAACAAGGAAATCGAAACAAGGGCGGGGGAATAACTGCCGATGAGCATGGTTTTTTCTCGTAACTGGAGACCGGACTGCTTCCATGCCCGGTTGAAGGCCGGCGATTGTACTTAATCGTGACAGGGACGCACGAAGCAAATGTCAAAAAGCCATCAAAGCTGGAATGTTTTCGACGAAAGACATTATCCCCAGCAGGGAGAATATTTTTTGTAAACCATCAATCCTGTGTTCACTGTAGTTCCATTGTGGGAGCGAGCTTGCTCGCGATAGCGGTGTGTCAGCTTGCATCAATGTTGAATGTGCCGCAGCCATCGCGAGCAGGCTCGCTCCCACAATGGACTTGCGGTGAATGCAAAACCCATGACCCCTGAGCCCCCTGTGGGAGCGAGCTTGCTCGCGATAGCGGTGCGTCAGTCTACGCACCTGGCCCAAGCGGTTCAGCTACTATCGAAGAATCACTTCAAGGAGGATTCATTCATGGGCGTTCCCGCCAACCGGGCTTTGACCACCGCGCTGGTAGTAATCGATGTACAGAACGACTTCATCCCCGGCGGCCAACTGGCCGTGCCAGGCGGCGATGAGATCGTGCCGCTGATCAACCAACTCGGCCATTCATTCAGGCACGTCGTCCTTGCCCAGGACTGGCACCCGGCCGGGCACGCCTCGTTTGCGTCCAGCCATCCGGGCAAGCAACCGTTCGACATCGTCCAATTGCCCTACGGCGAGCAGAAACTCTGGCCCGACCACTGCATACAGGGCAGCAACGGCGCCGCGCTGCACCCGGCACTCGACCTCGCCCATGCCAAGCTGATCATCCGCAAGGGCTGCAACCCGGACATCGACAGCTATTCAGCCTTCATGGAAGCGGATCACCTGACCCCTACCGGCTTGACCGGCTATCTCAAGGAACGCGGCATCGACACCGTGTACCTGGTGGGGCTGGCCCTGGATTTCTGCGTGATGTTCTCGGCGCTGGATGCCCGGTTGGCGGGGTTCAATGCGGTGGTGATACTGGATGCCTGCCGGGGCATCGATATCGACGGCTCGATGGAGGCGGCAATCCGACGGATGCAGGAAGCGGGCGTGCAATTGATCGAGTCCAGCGCGATAGATGGTCGCCCCTTCGCTTGATCGCTCATACTAGCCGCCTCCCCTCTGGACAGTGAGTCTCCATGCCCTTCCTCGCCCGCACCCACCCGCGTCTGTCCAGCGCCACGGTCCTTGGCCTGGCGGTGGGTATCCTGGCTCCCGTGGACTCGATCATCAGCAAGATCCTGATCGGCTGGAATGTCGGCGTCTGGACCTACCTGGTGCTGATGTCCTGGCTGACCGTGCGGGCCAAGGCGCCCGACGTCCGGCGCATCGCCGAAATCGAAGATGAAAATGCCGGGCTGGTCCTGCTGGTGGTCTGCATCGCGGCATTGGCCAGCCTGGCAACCATCACCTTCGAACTGGCCGGCAGCCGCGACCTGGACGCCGCCGGCAAGCTGCTGCATTACGGTTTCACAGCAATGACCGTGATCGGTTCCTGGTTGCTGATCGGGGTGATCTTCAGCGTGCACTATGCGCGGTTGTATTACACCTGGGAAGGCAAGGAGCCGGCGTTGCGGTTTGCCGAAGGGCTGACCACGCCCAACTATTGGGACTTCCTGTATTTCTCCTTCACCATCGGCGTGGCGGTGCAAACCGCGGACGTGGGCGTCGCCACGCGGCAACTGCGCAAGATCGTCCTGGCGCAATCGTTGATCGGGTTTGTGTTCAACACGGCGATCCTGGGGTTTTCGATCAATATTGCGGCGGGGTTGTTTGGGTGAAAAGCATTGGGGCCGCTTCGCGGCCCAGCGGGAGCAAGCTCCCTCGCCACAGGGTCAGCGTCAAGCAATAGAGAGTGGCAACCTCAGGATGGTGTTGGCAGCCACAGCCTGAAGCGCGCCCCACCCAGCGGCGAGGCCTCGACGGTCAATGTGCCGCCCTGAGCTTCCAGGGCCCGGCGGCTGATGGCCAGGCCGAGGCCGAAACCGCCGGTGGCGCGGTCGCGGCTGCGATCCAAACGGTAGAACGGCTCGAACACGCGCTCGCGTTCGCTGTCGGGAATGCCGATACCATCGTCGTCGACCCAGATCTCACAGCCTTGATCACTGACCAGCACGCCCACCTGGATGCGTTTTTCGCAATAACGCATGGCATTGCGCAGCAGGTTCTGCAAGGCCCGTGCGGTCAGGCGTGGGTCCAGTACGAAACGCTCCAGCGCCCCATGCAGCAGCACGTCGATCACCACGTCTGGCGCCGCCAGGTCTTCGTCGACGCTACCCAGGATGCTGTCGATGAACTCGTCCAATGCCACTTCGACCCGTTCGGGCAGGCGTTGCGGGTTCTGCAAACGGCTATAGGACAGCAGTTCCAGCACCAACTCATCCAGCTCACGAATGTGCGCCACCAACCCTTGCAAGCGCTCGCGACTGGCCGCCGGCAGCTCATCGGAAAGCGCCAGGGCCAAGCCGAAGTCGAGCCGCGTCAGGGGCGTGCGCAGTTCGTGGGACACGGCGTTGAGCAGGTCGCGCTGTTGGTTGAGCAAGTTCTCGATGTCCCCCGCCATCGTGTCGAACACGTGGGCCAGGCTGCCGATGTTCGAACTGGAGGCAATGTGCGTACGCTCACCCAGATGACCTTTGCCGAAACGTTCGGCGGTACGCCTGAGGCGTTCCAGGTCGCGCCAGTGCGGCCGCAACCAGAGCAGCAGGCAGGCCAGCATGGTCGCGCCGATCAACACGTTGATGCTCCAGTACAACCAACTGACGTCGGCCGGGTCCGGCGGCACGACCATCTTCACCGCTGTGCGCCCGTCCAGCGGCGCCGCCGCCAAGGTGCGCCAGGCCCAGTCACCGATACGCACCACGTTCTCGCCGCGCTTGAGACGCGCCTGCTCATCGGCACTGAAGCCGCCGTCATCGACCGCCGCCAGCTCGATGCGCAGCGGCTCGAACTCCTTGTCCATCTGCGCCGCCAGCGCCGGCCACTGCTCGCTGGGCACGGCGCGGAACTGCTTGACCATCAAGGTTTGCAGGCCACGGGAATAATCGAGGTTGTAGGTCATGAAACGGTCTTGGAACAGGCGGATAACCAGTTCCGGCATCAGGTAGATCGCCGCGCTGTAGGAAACGATGGTGACCAGGTAAAGGCGAATCAGCAGCTTCCACATCGGCTCAGCATTCCCACTCGGAACGACTGAACAGATAACCCTTGCCCCACACGGTCTTGATCTTGCGGGCTTCGTCGGCGTTGTCGTCGAACTTGCGTCGCAACTTGGAAATAGCCACGTCCACCGAACGGTCGGTGCCGTTGAATTCGATGCCGCGCAGGCGCTGCAGGATCTGGTCGCGGCTCAGCACTTCGCCGGAATGCCGGGCCAGCACCACCAGCAGGTTGTATTCGCCGCTGGACAGCTCCACCGCTTGTCCGCGCCAGGTTACGGTGCGCTCGGACAGGTCGATGCAGAGGTTGCCCATGACAATACGGTCGTTGACCGTCTGCGGCTCGGTAAGGCTGCTGCGGCGCAACAAGGTACGCACCCGCGCCAGCAACACCCGGGGCTCGCAAGGCTTGGTGACGTAGTCATCGGCGCCCATCTCCAGGCCCAGGACCTGGTCGTGGCTGTCGTCCCGGGCAGTGAGCATCAGGATCGGCAAGGTCGCCGAGTCGGCCCGCAGCAGGCGGCAGACTTGCAAGCCGTCCAGCCCGGGCAGCATCAGGTCGAGAATCACCAGGTCCGGCGGATCGACCCGCGCACGCTCACGCACATGATCGCCACGGCTGAGCACGCTGACCTGATAGCCGTTGCGTTCCAGGTAACTGGCGATCAGTTCGGAGAGTGCGCAGTCGTCTTCGACCAGGAGGATGTTGGGCATGGGTGTTTCCAGAAAGTGCTGTGGCGCCTGAAATGACGCTATCGCGAGCAGGCTCGCTCCCACAGGGGCCTGAGTCACACTAAAGACTCAATGTGGGAGCGAGCTTGCTCGCGATGGCGATACCACGGGCGCAGAAAATCTCAAGCTGCCAAGGATATACGCCCTCGCTCATCCACGAGCAAAACCCTTACACAATTTCACACAGCCACTACAAAACGTTACCGCTGGGCCCGCAGCAAATCCGCCGCACACGAGGCGATCCGCTGGCACGCATCCGTCAGCTTCACCTGATCGACCACCAGCCCGAGGCGGATATGCCCTGCCGCACTGGGCCCGAACGCCTCGCCGGCCAGCACCGAGACGCCGTAGTCGTCCAGCAGCCGCTCGGCAAATGCCTGGGCGTCGAGGCCCGTCCGGCGCACGTCGACCATCACGAACATGCCGCCATCGGGCCGCACCGACTTGAGGCCCGGGCTGTCGTCGAGCATGGCGCACACCAGGTCCCGGCGCTGGCGGTACTCCTCGTGCATCTGCGCCACTTCCGGCAACGCCTGCGTCAGGGCAACCTGGGCTGCGCGTTGCACGAAGTCCGGCAGGCCGAACACCATACACAGCGACAGGTTCGCCAAGTGTTCGGCCAGGGGTTCAGGGCCGATGGCCCAGCCGACGCGCCAACCGGTCATGGCGTGGGATTTGGACAAACTGTTGATCGTGACGGTGCGCTCGGCCATGCCCGGCAGCCCGGCCGGGCTGATGTGTTCGCCGTCGTAGAGCAAGTCGCTGTAGACCTCATCACTGATCAGCCACAGGTCATGCTCGATGCACAACCGGGCCAATGCCTGCCAGGTGGACATTGGCAGGCTGGCGCCGGACGGGTTGTTCGGACTGTTGATCAGCATCGCCCGGGTACGTGGGGTCACAAGACGGGCAACGTCCGCCGGTTCGACCCGAAAACCGTTCTCCGGGCGGACCGCCACCGGCACCACTTTCGCCCCGCAGGCGCCGAACACCGCTTCATAGGTGACATACATCGGCTCGGCGACGATGACTTCGTCGCCAGGGTTGAGCAGGCATTGCGCGACCGCGTAGAGGGCACTTTGCGCGCCGGGCAGCACCGTGACGTGCCCGGCGCCCACCGGTTGGCCGCTACGTTGTTGGTGTCGGCGAGCAATGCTGGCCCGCAGGGAGTGCAGGCCGCGGCTGTCCGAATAATGGGTCTCACCGGCCCGCAGGCTGGCGACGGCGGCCTCGACAATGGCGCACGGGGTGTCGAAGTCCGGATCACCTACTGACAGCAACAACACATCCATGCCCTGTTCGCGCATGGCCAGCGCCCGGTCATGAATCTGCCAGGCGGCGGCACCATCGCCGGTGATGCGTTGGGTCAAAGCTGAGAAGCGCATGTATCTCTCCTGATTGCGCGATATCCAGCCTCAACCCTATCTCAAATCACAAACCGCGCCACCATCGCATTCAACCCCACCGCCAGGCGCGACAGTTCGTGGGTCGCGTCGCTGGTCTGTTTGGCGCCGCTGGCCGACTGGGTGGCCAGGTCGCGAATGTTCACCAGGTTGCGGTCCACCTCACGGGAAACCTGGGCCTGCTCTTCCGAGGCGCTGGCGATGACCAGGTTGCGTTCGTTGATCTGGTGGATCGACTGAGTGATCTGCTCCAGGGCCACGCCGGCGGCGCGGGCCATTTCCAGCGTGCTTTGGGTACGCTGGTTGCTTTGCTGCATCGACTGCACGGCTTGGCCGGTGCCGTTCTGGATGCCGGCGACCATTTTTTCGATTTCCTGGGTCGATTGCGCAGTGCGATGGGCCAGGGCCCGGACTTCGTCGGCCACCACCGCGAAACCGCGTCCGGCCTCCCCGGCGCGAGCGGCTTCGATGGCGGCGTTGAGGGCCAGCAGGTTGGTCTGTTCGGCGATGGCGCGGATCACGTCCAACACCTTGCCGATGTCGCGGCCCTGGACCGCCAGGCCTTCGACCATCGAAGCGGTGGCCTGCACATCGTGGGTCATGGTCTGGATCGCATCGACAGTTTCCACCACACGTGTGCGGCCTTCCTGGGCGGCCTGGGTCGACTGGTTCGACGCCTCGGAGGTGGACACCGCGTTACGGGCCACCTCTTCGACCGCGGCGGTCATTTCGTTGACGGCCGTGGCCGCCTGTTCGATTTCGTTGTGCTGCTGTTGCAGGCCGCGGGAGGATTCCTGGGTCACGGCGCTCAGCTCTTCCGCCGCAGCGCCCAGTTGAGTGGCCGAACCGGCAATCTGCTCGATGGTCTGGCGCAAGCTGCCTTGCATGGCGGCCAAGGCCTGGAGCAAGCGCCCAGGCTCATCCTTGCCATCGTCCTCGATGACCTGGACCAGATTGCCACTGGCAATGGTCCGCGCAGCCTCCAGTGCCCGGTTGAGCGGCGCGACGATGCTGCGGGTCAGCAGCAAGGCCAGCACCACGGTGGCCAGGGCGGCGGCGATCGAGACAATAATGATGCCGGTGATGGCGCTGCTGTAGTTTTCACCTGCCTTGGCCGACGCTTCGCTGGCACCGGCCACGTTGATCGCGATGAGCTTGTTGAGCTGCTCGCCCATCAGGTCGGTGCCTTCCTTGATCCGCGTATTGATGTGGGTGCGCAGTTCATCGGCCTTGTTCTGTCGCGACAGGTCGAGCATCTGCTTCTGGTCTTGCAGGTATTTCTCGAGGGTCGCGGAGAAGGTTTTGTACAACTCAACTTCTTCGGGGGTGGCCGGCAGCGCGGCGTAGCCGCTGTTGGCCTTGTTCAGTTTCTCCGTCAGTACGCCGATGCGGCTCTCCGCCTCGGTCAAGCTGGCAGGGTCCCGGTTGACCAGGATGCGGAACGAGAGAATGCGCATGCGCAGCACGTTTTCCAGCACATTGGCCAGATAGCCGACGCTGGGCACCTGGTTCTGCTCCATGCTCAGCGAGGCCTGGCGAATGACGGACATGCGGTTGGCGGCGAAAACACCGAGGATAACGACGAGCAACGCGATGACGGCGAAGCCGAGAAAGGCTCGTGGCGCGATATTCAGGCTGCGTAGGGACATGGAAAGACCTCGAAATGTTGGGTCGAGCGTCCATGCTGGCAAGCGCACCGATTGGAGTTATGGAGGTATACGCTTAATCCCGTTATCGGCTGGGCTTTAGGGTTTGCGCAGGGCGAATGTAAAAAAATATTTCTAAACGCTTTTTTGTGGCGAGGGAGCTTGCTCCCTCGCCACAGGTTCACCATGCTCCTGGTCCAATGTCCAAGCACGCTTGTGTCCGTTGGGTTTACCGCGCCGCCACCCGCCAAAGCCGTGCAATGTCCCGGGCGCGCTCGCTCAGCAGGCGCGGGGCGTCGGTGCAGGCTTGCTGCAAGGTCATCGGCCCGCTGGCCAGGGCGAAGGCAGCGTCGATGCCGTGTTCATACAGCGCCGGGTAACCCTCCCCCAGCGTGCCGGCAATGACCACCACCGGTACACCGTGCTGGCGGGCGATGCGGGCCACGCCGAAGGGGGTCTTGCCGCGCAGGGTCTGGGCGTCGAAACGGCCTTCGCCGGTAATCACCAGGTCGGCGCCGTTGACCGCCTCGGCCAGCCCGGTCAACTGGGCGACGACGTCCACGCCGGTACGAAACTGCGCGCCCAGGAACGCCTTGGCCGCGAACCCCAGGCCACCGGCGGCGCCGCTGCCCGGCTCGTCGCGCACATCCTTGTTCAACGCCCGTGCGCAGTGTTCGGCGAAATGCCCCAGGGCCCGGTCCAACGCCTGCACTTGAGACGCCGAAGCGCCCTTCTGCGGACCGAAGATCACGGAAGCGCCATGGGGCCCGCACAGCGGGTTATCGACATCGGCGGCGATCTCGAAGCTGACCCGGGCCAGGCGTGGGTCGAGGTCGCTCAGGTCGATGTGCGACAAGTTCGCCAAGGCCAGGCCACCGGGAGGAAGGGGTTGGCCCTGGTCATCCAGCAACACCACGCCCAGGGCCTGCATCGCACCGGCCCCGGCGTCGTTGGTGGCACTGCCGCCGATCGCCAGGATCACCCGGCCGGCGCCCTCATCGAGGGCAGCGCGAATCAGCTCGCCAGTGCCGTAGGTGCTGCTGGAACAGGCGTCGCGTTGCTCCGGCGGCACCAGTTGCAAGCCACTGGCCTCGGCCATTTCGATGATCGCGGTGCGGCTCTCGGCCAACCAGCCCCAGCGCGCCTCGACAGCGACACCCAACGGACCGCGGACCCGGGTGTGGCGCCACTCACCGTGACAGGCCGCCAACACCGACTCCACCGTCCCCTCCCCGCCGTCCGCCATCGGGCATTTGATCAACTGCGCATCCGGCCAGACCTCGGCCAGCCCCTGGGCGATGGCATCGGCGACGCCCTGGGCGCTGAGGCTGTCCTTGAACGAGTCGGGGGCGATGACTATTTTCATATTATTCTCCGGTTCCGATGCACAGCATGCTGCCAGTTGACCGCAGCCGTGACGCCGGTCCGCTGCACAAAAGGCACCGGGCATTATTGTTCAAATTCACAAATATTGGTTTGGCCGAGAGATTCGGGTTGAGGCTGCCGGCCTCATCGCGAGCAAGCTCGCTCCCACACTGGGTCTCCAGTGAATATAAAACCTGTGCCCGGACAAATCCCCTGTGGGAGCGAGCTTGCTCGCGATGACAGTGGCACATCCAATACATATGCAAGCTGACACACCGCTATCGCGAGCAAGCTCGCTCCCACAGGGGTAGTTGTGAACCCAAAGGGGGGGTTATGTGGGTGTATCTGCGGTCTGCGGTAGCAACTGCACCCCCAGGTACAACGCCAGCATCCCATCCAGGCGCAACGGGTCCACGCCGCTGAGTTCGGCGATGCGTTCCATGCGGTAGCGCAGGCTGTTGCGGTGGATACCCAGGGCGTCGGCGCAGGCCTGGCTCTGGCCGTCGTGTTCGCACCAACTGCGCAAGGTGGCGAGCAACTGGCCGTTGCTGTCCTTGGCAATGACCTTGCGCAACGGGGTCAGCAATTCGTCCAAGGCATCGTCGCTGCGATGGCGCCAGAGCAGCACCGGCAGGCGATAACGGCTGAGGGCCAGCAGGCGCGATTGTGGCAACACATCACGCCCATAGGCCAGCAGATCAGCCACCCGCCGAT
Source organism: Pseudomonas sp. KB_12 (assembly GCF_052114545.1). NCBI lineage: Bacteria > Pseudomonadati > Pseudomonadota > Gammaproteobacteria > Pseudomonadales > Pseudomonadaceae > Pseudomonas > Pseudomonas sp. KB_12. Next base: position 32,163 of record NZ_JBFREY010000008.1, read on the forward strand.
AGCAACGCCGCAAGCCCGCCAACCCTTCAGCCTGCCCGCCCACCGCGATCCGCAGGATGTTCCAGCCCAGCCCATCGAGCTTGCCCAGCAGCCGCTCGTTCTCCACCGAGGCGGTGACCGGCCGGCACCAGAGCAAGGATGATTTGGACGAGGTCAGGCACCAACTGTCCGGGTAGCGCGACATCAACCACGCGCTCAACGTCTCGACGGTCTGCCCGGGCCCATGTTCCAGGCCCAGTTCGAACAGATACGGCACCCGCGACAATTGCGGCTTGAGGCCCATTTGCCGGGCTTCGTCCAACAATCGCGGCGAATCCCCGGCATCGCCCAGCAGCAACGCCAGCAAGTCATCGCAGCGCTGCCGGCGCCATTGCTGCTCGGCCTGCTGGTTACGCTGGCCCACCAGCATCTCGGCGGTCATGCGCACCAGCTCGGCGTAGGTGCGCAGTTGCGCAGGCTCACCCGTGATGCCCAGGACGCCGATCAGCCGTTGATCGAGCATCAGCGGCAGGTTGATCCCCGGCTGCACGCCCTTGAGGTGCATCGCGGTGTGCTCGTCGATTTCCACCACCCGACCGTTCGCCAAAACCAGTTGCGCGCCCTCGTGACGGGTGTTGACCCGCTCGCGCTCACCGCTGCCGAGGATCAAGCCCTGGTTGTCCATGACATTGACGTTGTACGGCAGGATCGCCATCGCCCGGTCGACGATGTCCTGCGCCAGTTCGTGATCGAGTTCGAACATGGGCGGTGTTCCTTGCAAGCGGCGTGAATTGTTGTTTCAGGCATGGGTTTGGTCAGGCGCACAGGGTCTGCATTCAAACCCTGTGCTCTGGCACAAAGACACGGGCCCCTGGGCTGGCCGAGACTCAAGGGGCGGTCAACGTTACCCCTTGGCTCGCAAAAATCATAATAATGAGAGACCCGCCATGTCCCAGAGCGCAATAGCCCTCCTGGCTACCCCCGACGAAAAAAATACCGTCTACAAGCGCATCACCCTGCGCTTGATCCCGTTCATTTTCATCTGCTACCTGTTCAACTACCTCGACCGGGTCAACGTTGGCTTTGCCAAGTTGCAGATGCTCGACGCCCTGAAATTCAGCGAAACCGTGTACGGCCTCGGTGCCGGGATCTTCTTCATCGGCTACGTGCTGTGCGGCGTGCCGAGCAACCTGGCCCTGACCAAATTCGGCCCACGGCGCTGGATCGCGCTGATGATGATCACCTGGGGCACCCTGTCGACGTGCCTGCTGTTCGTCACCACCCCCACCGAGTTCTATACCTTGCGGCTGTTCACTGGCGCCGCCGAGGCCGGGTTCTTCCCTGGCGTAGTGCTGTATCTCTCGCAATGGTTTCCGACGTTCCGACGTGGCCGAATCATGGCGTTGTTCATGTCGGCCATCCCGGTGTCCGGCCTGCTGGGCAGCCCGTTTTCCGGGTGGATCCTCAACCACTTCGCGGCCGGCCAGGGCGGCCTGGCGGGTTGGCAGTGGATGTTCCTGCTGCAAGGCATTCCGACGGTGATCCTCGGGGCGCTGGCGTTCTTCCTGCTCAGCGACACGTTCGCCAATGCCAAATGGCTGACCGACCAGGAGCGCGCCGTGCTCACCGCCGACCACGCCGAAGACCTGGCCAACAAGCCAAAGACCGCCACCGACTCGCTGTTGGCAGTGTTCAAGAACCCGGCAATCTGGGCCTTCGGCCTGGTGTACTTCTGCATCCAGAGCGGCGTTTACGCGATCAACTTCTGGCTGCCGTCGATCATCAAGAGCCTGGGTTTTGGCGATAACCTGGTGATCGGTTGGCTGAGTGCAATCCCTTACCTGCTGGCGGCGGTGTTCATGTTGCTGGTGGGCCGCTCGGCGGACCTGCACAAGGAGCGCCGCTGGCATCTTGTCGTGCCGATGCTGATGGGCGCCGTCGGGCTGCTGATCGCCGTCAACTTCGCCACCACCCCGGCCATCGCCATCATCGGCCTGTCCATCGCCACCATGGGCGCCCTCACCGGCCTGCCGATGTTCTGGCCGGTGCCCACGGCAATGCTCAGCGCTGGCGCGGCGGCCGGTGGATTGGCGTTGATCAACTCCATGGGGCAGATGGCTGGGTTCCTGAGCCCGTACCTGGTGGGTTGGGTCAAGGACGCCACCGGCTCGACCGACGCGGCGCTGTACCTGCTGGCGGGCGTGATTGTCTGCGGCAGCCTGCTGGCGTTGCGCATGACCCGCACCCTACGGGCCTGACATCCTTTTTTCCCTGTGGGAGCGAGCTTGCTCGCGATAGCGTCAAATCAGCCAACATTGATATTGACTGACCCACCGCTATCGCGAGCAAGCTCGCTCCCACAGAGGTAGTTACAGTTGATTTGGGGTGTTTGAGAATTCTATTTGATCCGTGCGACTGTTCTGGGGTTTGATTGAGCCTTTCCCCATGGATAAAAGGATCTTGTCATGAGCTACCGCACGCTAGGCCATTCCGGGTTGCAAGTCTCGACGCTGACCCTGGGCACGATGATGTTCGGCGAACAGACCAGCACCGAGGATTCGCTGCGGATCATCGACAAGGCCTGGGACCAGGGCATCAATTTCATCGACACCGCGGACGTCTACACCAACGGCCGTTCCGAAGAGATCGTCGGCGAGGCAATCGCCCGTCATCGCCAGGAATGGGTGCTGGCCACCAAGGTCGGCTTCGGCCCGCCAGACGGCATGCCCAACCGCAGCGGCCTGAGCCGCAAGCACATCTTCAATGGCATCGAGGCGAGCCTGACGCGCCTGGGCACCGATTACCTGGACATCTATTACCTGCACCGCGAAGACCACAACACGCCGCTGCACGTCACCGTGTCGGCCATCGGTGACTTGATTCGCCAAGGCAAGATCCGCTACTGGGGCCTGTCGAACTACCGCGGCTGGCGCATCGCCGAAGTGATCCGGATTGCCGACAGCCTGGGTATCGACCGACCGGTGATCAGCCAACCGCTGTACAACATCGTCAACCGCCAGGCGGAAACCGAGCAGATCACCGCGGCGCAGAACTACGGTCTCGGCGTGGTTCCGTTCAGCCCCCTGGCCCGAGGCGTGCTCAGCGGCAAGTACGCGCCAGACGTGGCGCCGGACGCCAACAGCCGTGCCGGCCGCCAGGACAAACGCATCCTGGAAACCGAGTGGCGGGTCGAGTCCCTGCGCATTGCCCAACAGATCCTGCAATACACCCAGGGCCGCGGCGTGGGCATCGTCGAGTTCGCCATCGCCTGGGTGCTGAACAACAGCGCCGTGACCTCGGCCATCGTCGGGCCGCGCACCGAGGAGCAGTGGGATTCGTACACCAAGGCGCAATCGGTGAAGATCAGCGCGGAAGATGAAGCCTTCATCGATTCGCTGGTGACGCCGGGGCATGCTTCGACACCGGGGTTCAACGATGTCAGCCATTTCGTGCCGGGGCGGGTACCTGTGGGAGCAAGGCTTGCCCGCGATGAACGATAACGCGGTTCACTGTTAAACCGTGGCGTGGCTATCGCGGGCAAGCCTTGCTCCCACAAACTTGCTCCCCTAGATAAACTTGCCAGCCAACAGTTTGGGTTGATTGATCGCCCTCAAGAGAATCACCGTGTCCAAAGGCATCGTTCTATCGGTCTCGGCCTCCGCGCTGTTCGCCGTCATGTACTACTACACCTCGTTGCTCTCACCGCTGACCGGCGTGGAGATCTTCGGCTGGCGCATGCTGCTGACGATGCCGTGCATGACCGCCTTCCTGCTGGTGACGCGGGACTGGCACCTGGTCACGGCGCTGATCCAACGCCTGATCGCCACGCCACGGCTGTTGATCGCGGCGATCGCCTCCTCGGCATTGATGGGCGCGCAACTGTGGCTGTTCATGTGGGCGCCGCTCAATGGCTACAGCCTGGACGTGTCGCTGGGGTACTTCCTGTTGCCACTGTCGATGGTCCTGACCGGACGCATCGTCTATGGCGAACGCCTTTCCTACCTGCAGAAAGTCGCCGTGTTCTTCGCCACCCTTGGCGTGTTCAACGAGTTGTACCAAGTAGGTGGTTTTTCCTGGGCAACCTTGCTGGTGGTGATTGGCTACCCGATCTATTTCATCCTGCGCAAACGCATCAAGACCGACAACCTGGGCGGCCTCTGGCTGGACATGACCCTGATGCTGCCCCTGGCGCTGTGGTTCGTGCAAAGCGGCGAACAGGGTTTCGACGTTTTCGATCAATACCCGTGGCTGTCGCTGCTGATCCCGGTACTCGGGGTCATCAGCGCCAGCGCGCTGGTGTCCTACATCGTCGCCAGTCGATTGCTGCCGTTCAGCCTGTTCGGGCTGTTGAGTTATGTCGAGCCGGTGTTGCTGCTGGGCGTTGCGCTGCTGTTGGGCGAAAGCATCAAGGCCGGTGAATGGCTGACCTACATCCCCATCTGGATGGCGGTGGCGGTGCTGGTGTTCGAAGGGTTCAAGCACTTGGTGCGACAACAGCGCCGGACTTGAGGTCACCGCCAGCCCCTGTGGGAGTGAGCTTGCTCGCGATAGCGGTGAACCAGCCAGCTATCGCGAGCAAGCTCGCTCCCACAGGGGTTCTCCCACTGGGGGTCTATCGGCAATAAAAAGCCCGCCCGGCATCACTGCCGGGCGGGCTTTTTCATGGCTCAGGCCTTACTCGGTCGCCAGCACACCACGACGCACCTGGTCGCGCTCGATGGATTCGAACAGCGCCTTGAAGTTACCTTCGCCGAAACCATCGTCGCCCTTGCGTTGGATGAATTCGAAGAACACCGGCCCCATCAGGGTTTCCGAGAAAATCTGCAACAGCAGGCGCTTGTCGCCCTGCTCGGAAGCACCGTCCAGCAGAATGCCCCGCGATTGCAGTTCATCGACCGGTTCGCCGTGGTTTGGCAGGCGGCCTTCGAGCATTTCGTAGTAGGTGTCCGGCGGCGCGGTCATGAAGCGCATGCCGATGCTTTTCAGGTGATCCCAGGTCTTGATCAGGTCGTCGGTGAGGAAGGCCACGTGCTGGATGCCTTCGCCGTTGAACTGCATCAGGAACTCTTCGATCTGCCCGGCGCCCTTGGACGACTCTTCGTTCAACGGGATACGGATCATGCCATCCGGGGCGGTCATGGCCTTGGAGGTCAGGCCGGTGTATTCGCCCTTGATGTCGAAGTAACGGATTTCGCGGAAGTTGAACAGCTTCTCGTAGAAGCCGGCCCAGTAGGCCATGCGCCCGCGATAGACGTTGTGGGTCAGGTGGTCGATGATTTTCAGGCCCGCGCCCACCGGGTTGCGGTCCACGCCCTCAATGAACACGAAGTCGATGTCATAGATCGAGCTGCCTTCGCCAAAACGGTCGATCAGGTACAGCGGCGCGCCACCGATGCCTTTGATCGCCGGCAGGTTCAGCTCCATCGGGCCGGTCTCGATGTGGATCGGCTGGGCGCCGAGTTCCAGGGCACGCTTGTAGGCCTGTTGCGAATCCTTGACCCGGAACGCCATGCCGCACACCGACGGACCGTGCTCGGCGGCAAAGTACGACGCCACGCTGTGGGGTTCGTTGTTGAGGATCAGGTTGATCGCGCCCTGGCGATACAGGTGCACGTTTTTGGAGCGGTGGGTGGCCACTTTGGTGAAGCCCATGATCTCGAAGATCGGCTCCAGGGTGTTGGGGGTCGGGGATGCGAATTCAATGAATTCGAAGCCCATCAGGCCCATGGGGTTTTCGTATAGATCTGCCATGTCGGCGCCTCATCAGTCGGGTCAATTAACAAAAAACGTTAGTTGCTGGCGATGCTGAGGACACGGGGCGGCGCGCAGGAAATGCCACGAACGCTGCGGGCGAGGAAATCGCCATAGATCAGTTGAAACCCAAGTATCTTCATTGTCGACCCAAGGCTCGTGCGGGCGAGGCTTCTGCTGCCAGAAGACGTTATTCTTATATGCGTAACTCGATTCTACACAGCGTAACCAGGTTTGTCCGCCTTCTGTATCAAATCGCCTTTTCCTTCGACCGCGCAAGGGGTTTGTTGCACAGGAAAATGCCCACCAGGATCACGCCCCCGCCGACACACATCAAGGCCGTGAGCCGTTCGTCCAGCAGCAGCGCCCCCAATAGCACCGCCGTCAGCGGATTAAGCGCGATGAACACCCCGGAACGGGTCGCGCCAATCCGACGAATGCCGTCATACCAGGCGATATAGGCCAGGGCCGAGCCCAGCACGCCGAGGTACAACAGGCTCAGCCATTGCTCCACGTCCAGCGCGCGCAGGGCTTGGACACGAATCTCGCCCGCCGCCGCGCAGGCCAGCCACAACATCATCGTGCCCAGCAGAATCGACCAGGTCACGGTCTGCAAGGGGCCGAGACTGTCATTCAAACGCCTGGAAAACAGCGAATAGATGCCCCAGCCCAGCACGCAGCCAAAAATCAGCAGGTCGCCGATCCAACCCTGCGCTGCGCCTTGCAACAAGGACGGATCACGACTGACGATCACCAGCCCCGCCCCACCGATGCAGAGCACGATGCCCGCCACTTTCAAGCGGCTCAGCCGCTCCTTGAATAACCACCAGGACGCCAGCCCGATCACCGCCGGGTTCAAGGCCACGATCAGCGAGGCGCGCGAGGCATTGATGTACTGCAAGCCATAGAAGAAGCACAGGTTGTAGAAAAAGATGCCGAAGAACCCCAGCGCGGCCAATTGCAGCCCCTGCTTCACACTGGGCCTGACCAACGGGATCCCGGCCAGGGCGAGAAACGCCAGCAGCGCGATACTCGCCAACAGGAACCGCAGGCTGGCGGCAAACATCGGCGCCAGGGCATCGGCAAGGATCCGGCCGGCGACGAAGGTCCCGCCCCAGATCATGGTGACCATGGCGAGCTTCAGGTAGACCGGCAGATCTGACGGGGTTGGGAGGGTTTGTTCGAGGGTTTTCATGGTTCACCACCGCACGCTAATGAGAACAACACATAACCTGTGGCGAGGGGGGTTAGTTGTGGGAGCAAAGCTTGCTCGCGATGAAGGCGGCGTGATTCAGCAGGCAAACCGAGTCATCGTTCATCGCGAGCAAGCTTTGCTCCCACAGGGTGCGACCTCGCCAAAAGGTGTTGTGCTACTTCCTGATTCAGATCAGATACCCCATTATCTGGCTCATGTTTGATCATCGTAAAATGAGCAATCCCTCATGACCCTCACCCAACTCGAAATCTTCTCCCTGGTCGCCGAGCTGCGGGGGTTCACGGCGGCGGCAACGCGCCTGGGCATCGGCCAGTCAGCGGTATCCCACGCCATCAAGTCCCTGGAACAAGAATTGGGCGTGGAATTGCTCAGGCGTCATCAATCCCAGGTGGAACTCAGCGATATTGGTCAGCAATTGCTGCTGCGGGCCCGGGCCATGCTCGGGCTGGCCAACACCTTGCGCCAGGAAGCCGCCGATGCCCGGGGCATGCGCCGCGGCACCTTGCGCATCGGCTCGTTCGGGCCAACGTCATCGATGAAACTGTTGCCCGGTATCCTGCGGCGCTATCGAGACTTGCACCCGGGCATCGAAGTGCACATCGACGAAGGGCCCGACAGGCAGGTCCTCCAATGGCTGGACGAACGGCGGATCGACGTCGGCTTCGTGGTGCTGCCCGAGGAGCGTTTCGATACGTTCATGCTGATGGAAGATCAGATGGTCGCCCTCCTGCCCACTAACCATCCCCTCGCCGCCCAGGCCAGCCTGAGCCTCAAGGACCTGTGCAACGACCCCTTCGTGCACACCGAGGCCGGATCGTCGGAGCTGGTTTCGCGCCTGTTCAATGCCGCCCGGCTGACCCCGAACGTGCGTTTTCGTTGTTCGCAACTGCTCAGCACCCTGGACGTCGTCAGGCGCGGTGAGGCGGTGAGCGTGGTGTCCGAAGGTTCGTTGCCGGAGGGCGAAAGCCTGGGTTTCGTCGCGCGCCCCTTGTCGCCGCGGGTGCCGCGCCAGATTGGCCTGGCAGTCCTGGACAGCCGCCAGGCCTCGCCCGCCACCCTGGCGTTTATCGAGCTGGCCCGGCAGTCATGAGCCTGGCATTGAACCTATGGGAGCAAAGCTTGCTCCCATAGTCACGCTGCGATCAGCAAGCACCCGGCAAGCCATCTATCATGGTCGGCATCCGACGTTTCCCCTCACCCCTTTTCCTCTCAGGTTGTGCCGATGCCCTTGACCGCCACCCGCTCGCACACCCGGCCCCGTCGCTATCTCGTCACCCTGCTGTGCGGCCTGGTACCGATGCTCTCAGGGCTGACCATTTTGTACATGCAGGCCGAGCGGACGCTGGCGCAACACACCCGGCAGACCGCCGAGGAGCTGGTCAGGCAGATCGAGCTGATGCTCGACAACACCGCCTTGGCGGCCCGTGAACTATTACCCCTGGCCGGCCAGCCCTGCGAAGCGGTGAAGCTGGCCTTACGCGAACAAGTGACGCGCCGGCCCTTTGTCCGTTCGACCAACCTTATCTGGGACAACAACCTGTATTGCAGCTCGCTGTTCGGTGCCTTCGAGGAACGCGTCAACCCGAGCGACTACCATCAAGACAGCTTGTGGCTCATGGGCGGCAACCCGGTCACGCCGGACACCGCGCTGCTGATTTACCGGCTCAACGAGGGCCATCAAGGCGCCCTGGCTACGCTCAACGGGTACCACCTGACGAACGTCTTGCGCTTGATCGGCCGCCAGACCCGGCTAAGGCTGCAAGTCGGGACGAACTGGCTGGCGGCGGACGGCAAGGTCCGGCCAGCGCCCATGCCCGGGCTGCCGGTCGCCCAGAATGAGCTGGGGTCATCGCGCTATGCCTTCAATGTAGAAGCCGGCTTCGACGAGGGCGAGACCTGGCGCTACATGGCCAGGGAATATCCGCCGCTGTTCAGCTTGCTGATCTTCTTCGGCGTCGTGGCCGGGACCCTCGGGCACTGGCTGCAAAAGCGCGCCTCCTCGCCCAGTCGTGAACTGCAACGGGCCCTGGAAGCCGGCGAGTTCGTGCCCTATCTGCAACCGGTCGTACACAGCGACAGCAAACGCAGGGCCGGCGTCGAAGTGCTGATGCGCTGGAACCACCCCAAGGAAGGCCTCGTTTGCCCGGACCTGTTCATTCCATTCGCCGAACACAGCGGCCTGATCGTACCGATGACCCGGGCGCTGATGCAGCAGACCATGCACCTGCTGGCACCGCTGGCGCCTCAACTCGAAGTGCCGTTTCATGTTGGCATCAACATCACCGCCCGCCACTGCCAGGATCTGGCGCTGGTGGACGATTGCCGCGAATTTCTCGCCGCCTTCGCGCCCGGTACGATTGCCCTGGCGCTGGAGTTGACCGAGCGCGAGTTGATCGAACCTACGCCCGTTACCCGGCAACTGTTCGACCAGCTGCGGGAGCTGGGCGTCAAGATCGCCCTCGACGATTTCGGCACGGGTCATTCCAGCTTGGCGTACGTGCGCCAGTTCAACGTGGACTTTTTGAAGATCGACCAGAGTTTTGTCGCGAGGATCGGTGCCGATACGCTGTCACGGCACCTGCTCGACAGCATCATCGAACTGTCAGGCAAGCTGGGCCTGGACATGGTGGCCGAGGGCGTCGAAACCGTCGAGCAAAGTGACTACCTGAGCGCCCATGGGGTGAACTTTCTACAGGGTTATCTATTTGGTCGACCGATTAGCGGGCAGGCGTTCATTGAGACCTTGACCGACCTTAATGGCAGTTAACCGCCGCCGATCTATTGACGACGATGCCCAACTGATAAAAAATTTTGCTGTTGTTACATAACGAAAAAGTTACGATTTACACTTCCCGGATTAACTACTACAATTTTTCTACCTGTGCCAGATAGCAGGAGAGTCATTAACACCAAGGCGCTCGGCTTATAGCTTTGTTTGCGGTTGGTATCAGCCAAATATTTTGAATGGAGTAACGATTTTGTCCAGACTCGCTGAATTTCGTGCAGCCGAAAAGGCCCTTCAAGAACAGCTCAAGCAGTTGGAATCACTGAAGAACGATGCCGGGCTCAAGAAGGAAATCGAATTCGAGGAAAAGCTCCAGGGACTGATGAAAACCTACGGCAAGAGCCTGCGCGACATCGTCGCGATCCTCGACCCGAACCCGTCCAAGGCGAGCCTGCAATCGAGCAAACCCATCAAGACCCGCCGTGCGCGAGTGGTAAAGGTTTACCAGAACCCGCACACCGGCGAGTTGATCGAGACCAAGGGCGGCAATCACCGCGGCCTGAAAGCCTGGAAAGAACAGTACGGTGCAGCTACCGTCGACTCCTGGTTGCGTGGTTGACACGTGCGCGGTTGACAGCGTCCATGATGCAAAAAAGCCCTGAATACACTCAGGGCTTTTTTATGGGCTAAACTTTTGGAGTAAACCCCGAGCGTATTACGCTGACGGCATTATAGTTTCAAACTGTTTCGCACCGACTGTATTTCATCCTGGCTTTCAACAAACACCTGCGCCTGCCCTGCATAGGACAGCACATAAGCCTTGCCCTCATTTAGTGCCGCGACGAGTGCCTGAGACAATACATGTCGTCCGTTTTGCGTGATCGTGCAAGTGGTTTCCAATGCAGTTACGCCGCCCAACATGGAAGCATGGATCTTATTGCACACACTTTGGTAACCGCCCTGGAAGAAATCCTTCTGGATCGATTTGCGCATTTCCAGCAACACGCCTTGCAAGTTGACCTGGTGACCGGGTTCGACGGTAGTCGTGGTCAACTCCATGACCATCACGGCATTGCCTGCCGAATCGCTCTTGGTTGCACGTTGTCGTAGGGTTCCCGGGGCCGCCGAGGTCGATGCCTGCGCCGGCAGCGGTTCGACGACCCAGCCCTGGGGCCACGTAACCTGCGGTTCGGACGCCTGGACGCCGCCGACACTCACTAGCAGCAGGACAAACAGCGAAAGGAACGGTCGAATCATTGCGTGGCCACTCAAGGACGAATCGTAAAGTCTGAAGCATGATTTCGATGAGAGCTACAGCAAACTGAACGCCGGGAACATGAGGTTAACGCTGGGGACGGGCCCCCACTGCCCAGCTCAAGGCATCAGCCAAGGCGTTGGCATAATCCAAGTCGTCTCCGATGGGAGCCTGGGTTGCATTCCCCGGATGGCCAAACGCTGCGATCCATTGCGGTGTGTGTTGCGCAAGCTGGTCGCACAACACCGTTATCTCGCCTTCCAACTGACGGTACATGTCCAATTCAAGCAGTCCCTCGCTTATGAACCAGGCGGCATGCTGTTCGATACGCTCAAGCACAAACAGCGCGGTCAAATCCCCCAGCATTTTTTTCGCCTGAGGCAAGGACACGACTGACAGGGCCTGGAGCGCGCTTTCAAGAAACAGACGCAAACCGTGCGCCTCGCCCACCGCCCGGGCACCGACCAATAACGGATTCCACACCTGCATCGGATCGCAGCCCAGTAATTCAGCCGCTTCAACGTCCGCCTTGAGCCGGCTGATCAACCGGTATTCGCGTGTTCGAAACAGGAATAGCCAATATTCGGGCTCCAACAATCGAGCACTCCCGGAAAATACCGGGGGCAAGTCGAGAGGTAATGCACTCAAGCTTTTGGCGGTATCCAGAACGATCAGCAGATTATTACCGCCAGCGTCATTGAATACGTGAGCCAGCCCTTCATACTCCATGAAACGATTCAGTGTCAGATCACCCGCTACACCGCAGCGAAGCCGACACTCGCTGATCACCTGCTCGGCAGCCCAGGTACACAATGCCTTGCTCAGGGCCAACGATCGGTTCGCGCTGGACCACGGCGCCCAGGTCAAGGCCGACGCATCGGCGGTGCGTCGAGTAGTCCGCTCGCACACTCTTTGCATCCAGCCTTCAACTTCATGATTAACCTGGCAGGTAGTGACGTAAGTGGTCGCCAAGGCAGCGAACAGCGCACGACGTTGGGTACTGTAGTTCAGCAAACTGACATCGGCGCCAATACGCGCCATCGTGGTGCGGCGTAAAGAATGACTCAGGGCCAACCCGACACTGGCACGGGCCACCGCGCACATGGCTACTGCCGCCATGGCCCAGACATGCGCGGGTGCCACTAGCGTACGGACAAGCCGCTCGTCCGGATTGGAGAGCGGATCATGCAAGACGCCTTGTTCATCAATGGAGGCCGTGCCGGACAACCAAGCGCAATAAGGTAGGTGCACGTGATCGAATCCCGCCAATCCATAATCGAAGGGAACCAGGGGGATTTCTGCCGGGGAAGACAACCGCACGCCCGGACGAGGGCCTCGGTTATCGCTGATATCGAAGGCGAAAGGGTAGACACCACAGTCCCGGTCATCAATCTTCAAGCGTGCGCACACGACCCCGATCTTGGCCTGGTCACTGATTCCCACATTGGTAAACTTCAGCGCACCGTTATCCGGTGTATGCAACGTGAAGGACCTACTCGCGGGATCGAAGACAGCCTCGGTACGATTGGCAATCTGACTGTTGCTGCCACCGATTTCGGTGATCATGTAGGCGCTGACCTTCTCGCCGGACTCCAACGCCTGGCGCAGGCGGATGGCTCCCGAGTTGCCCTGCTCGAACTCGATCAAGGTGCCGACACAAAGCCCGTACTGGATGGCGAAGGCGATAAACAAAGATGGATCGGTCACCCCCAGCGATTGCGAGAGTGCCAGCATCAGGCCGGGCTCATCGAACAATCGGGTATTGGCGGGTAGCGCCTTGATCAGCGCCCGCAGCCGCGCATAGGTGCCTCGGTGCAGTTCCAGACTCCCCAAACCGATACGACGGGAGAGATCCAGGCCTGCAAGAATCTGCGCTGCCTGCATGCTCGTTTCATTAGAAACAGCCCCTTCAATGGCTTCGACCAGGCCGCGGACTGTCCGATCCGTCAGCGGATCGTCGGCCCCAGCCCGGGCCTCCAGTTCGGAGAACAAAACCTTCAGCTCAGCACCATCCTGTACTAACGGAGCGTATGCCTGCACCTGAGGTAATGTGGCGTACACACACCGCGACAAAGCACCACCGATGCCGAGATCGACGAAGACCGTCTGCGCATCCGACTCGACGTCCCGCAGCGCCTGTAATAGGTGGGCCGGCTTGACGACACAATCAGCGAGCCCGCGCAGCAGGTCATCCTTGTCGTGGTACATCCTGCGCGCAACGCAGGAATACAGAGGGACCCGCAAAGGACGTGGTGACATTGCGCGAAGTTGCGTAAGGAAATGCTGAGCCACTGACGCCTGGGCTGGATGATGAGACGCGTAAGGTGCATCCAGCCTCAGCAGCTTTGCGCCACCTGGGGCTTGTTTCATCAAGGCTTCGATGGCCTCGTTGGGACCGCTGACGAGGCATTGACGAGGCGCGTTGACACACGCCAACGCCAGGTCCGAGCGCCCCAGCGTCTCCAGCATGGTTAAGGTCTCCTGCTCGGAACCGATGATCAGCACCATGGTCCCTTTGCCTTCCTGATCTTGGAAGGCATTGTTCAACGCACAAATGGCCCGCACGCCATCCATCAACGTAAGCGCACCAGCGCAGACCATCGCCGCAATTTCCCCCAAGCTTTGCGCAACAATAATGCGAGGACGAACACCAAAAAGCTCAAGGACCTCTACCAACGCTACCGAAGCGGCGAAGGCTGCCATCTGCGGAACACCCACTGGCAGCACACACTTGTGGTCCGGCTCGAGCAGAATCTGTCGAATCAGGCCCGACGCTATAGGTCGACGTTGCTCGATATGATTCAAGGCATCATCCACTGCACATAGGATTGTCTCTATCCGTTGCGCAATTTGCGGGCTGGTGCGGTGGAGCGTCGCCAAGCCACCTCGCGGATCAGATCCTTGGCCGGGGAACATGAAAACAACGTTATCGCGTAATGAAACCAATGGGCAGGACATGAAACCCCTCCAGTCGCACGACTCCGTTCGTCTGGTTCACAAGGGCGACTATCGGGAGCATAAGTGGGAAAAAAAGCGCAGCGGATGGAAAGACCGATTTTTTCCATCGGGTTCAGAATAAAGTCATGATCTAGTCGTACAACTGTCGACTCCTACAGTGAATCGATACAGCCAAGGTTTGGCGACGCCGCGCCCCTTGCGTATCATGGGCGCACCTGCAAGGAAGCCGTCTGACGCAAGCCCAGGAACCGTCGCAACCATCCTTGCGACGCCGTTTGCCCCACTTATTTTCCGGAGGGCCCATGAGCCTGCACGAACTCAACACTTTCCCTGGCGTCACCGCACAACCTGATGCCACCACGGCCAAGTTCGTCTTCAACCACACCATGCTGCGCGTCAAGGACATCACCCGGTCCCTGGATTTCTACACCCGCGTGCTGGGTTTCTCGCTGGTGGAGAAACGCGACTTCCCGGAAGCCGAGTTCAGCCTGTATTTCCTGGCGCTGGTGGACAAGAACCAGATCCCGGCGGACGCGGCGGCGCGGACCGAATGGATGAAGTCGATCCCGGGCATCCTGGAACTGACCCACAACCATGGCACCGAAAGCGACCCGGCCTTCGCCTACCATAACGGCAACACCGACCCACGCGGCTTCGGCCATATCTGCATCTCGGTACCGGACGTCGCCGCCGCCTGCGAGCGCTTCGAAGCACTGGGCTGCGATTTCCAGAAACGCCTGAACGACGGGCGCATGAAAAGCCTGGCCTTCATCAAGGACCCGGATGGCTACTGGGTTGAAATCATCCAGCCTGCGCCGCTGTAAACCTCACCACCGCCCCCTGTGGGAGCGAGCTTGCTCGCGATGACGGCGGCACATTCAACATGGATGCAGGCTGGGGCACCGGCTATCGCGAGCAAGCTCGCTCCCACAGGGTGATGCGTGATCCAAAACAAAACCCCATGAGCCAGGCTCATGGGGTTCTGTTTTTTCCGCTATCGGCTATTCAGGCCGGCGCAGAGGTACGGATCAGGTGGTCGAAGGCACTCAGCGAAGCCTTGGCGCCCTCGCCTACGGCAATCACGATCTGCTTGTACGGCACGGTGGTCACGTCACCGGCGGCGAACACGCCAGGGATCGAGGTTTCACCCCGGGCATCGACGATAATTTCACCCCGCGGCGACAGCTCGACGGTGCCTTTGAGCCAATCGGTGTTGGGCAACAGGCCGATCTGCACGAAGATCCCCTCCAACTCCACATCCCGCACGTCACCGCTCGGACGGTCCTTGTAGCGCAAGCCATTGACCTTCTGACCGTCTCCGGTCACTTCGGTGGTCTGGGCGTTGGTAATCACCGTCACGTTCGGCAGGCTGTGCAGTTTGCGCTGCAATACCGCGTCGGCACGCAATTGCACATCGAACTCCAGCAACGTGACGTGGGCGACGATACCGGCCAGGTCGATGGCCGCCTCGACGCCGGAGTTACCACCGCCGATCACCGCCACGCGCTTGCCTTTGAACAGCGGACCGTCGCAGTGCGGGCAGTACGCCACGCCCTTGTTGCGATACTGCTGCTCGCCCGGCACGTTCATTTCACGCCAGCGGGCACCGGTCGCCAGGATCACGGTCCTGGCCTTGAGGCTCGCACCGCTGGCGAACTTGATTTCATGCAACCCGCCGTCCTTGCCTGGCACCAGGCCGTCGGCACGTTGCAGGTTCATGATGTCCACGTCGTACTGCTTGACGTGTTCTTCCAGGGCGACGGCCAGTTTCGGCCCTTCGGTTTCCTGGACCGAGATGAAGTTCTCGATGGCCATGGTGTCGAGCACCTGGCCGCCGAAACGTTCGGCCGCCACGCCAGTGCGGATGCCTTTACGGGCCGCGTAGATCGCCGCCGAAGCGCCGGCCGGGCCACCGCCGACCACCAGCACATCAAAGGCATCCTTGGCGCTGATTTTCTCGGCCTGGCGTTCGATGCCGCTGGTGTCGATCTTGGCGAGAATCTCTTCCAGGCCCATGCGGCCCTGGCCGAAGTTCACACCGTTGAGGTACACACTCGGCACGGCCATGATCTGGCGTTCATCAACTTCGGCCTGGAACAGCGCGCCGTCGATGGCGACGTGACGAATGTTCGGGTTCAGCACCGCCATCAGGTTCAGCGCCTGGACCACGTCCGGGCAGTTCTGGCACGACAGCGAGAAATAGGTCTCGAAGTTGAACTCGCCCTTGAGGGAGCGGACCTGTTCGATGACGTCGACACTGGCCTTCGAAGGGTGACCGCCCACTTGCAGCAAGGCCAACACCAGCGAAGTGAATTCGTGGCCCATGGGAATGCCGGCAAAACGCAGGCTGATATCGGCTCCCGGGCGGTTCAACGAAAACGAAGGCTTGCGCGCATCGCTGCCGTTGTCGAGCAAGGTAATCTGGTGGGAAAGACTGGCAACGTCTTGGAGTAACGCGAGCATTTCCTGGGATTTCGCACCGTCGTCAAGGGAAGCGACGATCTCGATCGGCTGGGTGACCCGTTCCAGGTATGACTTCAACTGAGCTTTAAGATTGGCGTCCAACATACGGGCGATTTCCATTTTTTGAATTTCAGAAAAAACAACGCCCGAGCGAATCTCGCCCGGGCGTTTTTTGGGGCGAAGCGGCTTACTTGATTAAGAGCGGATCGCCCTCGGATGACTCACAGACTTAGATCTTGCCGACCAGGTCCAGGGACGGAGCCAGGGTGGCCTCGCCTTCTTTCCACTTGGCAGGGCAGACTTCGCCTGGGTGAGCGGCAACGTACTGAGCGGCCTTGACCTTGCGCAGCAGTTCGGAAGCGTCACGGCCTACACCGCCGTCGTTGATTTCAACGATCTTGATCTGGCCTTCCGGGTTGATCACGAAAGTGCCGCGGTCAGCCAGGCCAACTTCTTCGATCAGCACGTCGAAGTTGCGGGAGATAACGTGGGTTGGGTCGCCGATCATGGTGTACTGGATCTTGCCGATGGCTGGCGAAGTGTTGTGCCAGGCCGCATGGGCAAAGTGGGTGTCGGTCGATACGCTGTAGATCTCGACGCCCAGTTTCTTGAATTCGGCGTAGTTGTCAGCCAGGTCTTCCAGCTCGGTTGGGCAAACGAAGGTGAAGTCAGCTGGGTAGAAGAACACGACAGACCACTTGCCTTTCAGATCGGCGTCCGATACCGGAACGAATTCGCCGTTTTTGAAAGCGGTAGCGTTGAACGGTTTAACTTGGCTGTTGATGATAGGCATCGATGTTTCTCCATCAGGGTTGAAAAGTTGATGGAGGGAATCTTAACCACTCGTCCCCGGGCTGGCTCATTGGCAAACCTGATGTGAATGATTGGTTTTGGCTATCAGGAATCTATATAGATAGAAAAAATCTGTAGGAGCTGGCGAAGCCTGCGATCTTTTGATCTTTCTTTTGATCTTTCGCTTGAGATTCAAGTGTCTGGGGAAAGATCGCAGCCTCGTTGCACTCGACAGCTCCTACACAGCTCTTACGCAGCTCTTACGGGTAGCTTCAGGCGACGGGCGTACGCATCGTCACGAACTCTTCGGCAGCCGTCGGGTGCACGCCGATGGTTTCGTCGAAGTCGCGCTTGGTGGCGCCGGCCTTGAGGGCAATGGCCAGGCCCTGGACGATTTCCCCGGCATCCGGTCCAACCATGTGGCAACCCAGTACCTTGTCAGTCCGGGCATCCACCACCAGTTTCATCAGTGTGCGCTCCTGGCATTCGGTCAAGCTCAGTTTCATCGGCCGGAAACGGCTTTCGAAAATCTCAACCTCATGGCCCTCCTCCTTGGCCTGCTCTTCCGTCAGACCCACCGTGCCGATGTTCGGCAGGCTGAACACGGCGGTGGGAATCATCCGGTAATCCACCAGGCGATATTGCTCGGGCTTGAACAGACGTCGCGCAACCGCCATGCCTTCGGCCAGGGCAACGGGGGTAAGCTGCACACGACCGATCACATCGCCAATGGCCAGGATCGACGGTTCAGTGGTCTCGTATTTTTCGTTGACCTTGACGAACCCCTTCTCGTCCACTGTGACAGCGGTGTTCTCCAGGCCAAGATTGTCGAGCATCGGCCGTCGGCCGGTGGCGTAGAACACGCAATCGGTGATCAACGTCTTGCCATCCTTGAGCTCTACCCTGAGGCTGCCATCGTCGAGTTTTTCGATGGATTTGATGTCCGCGTTGAATTGCAGATCCAGGCCACGCCGAGTCAGTTCTTCCGCCAGGTGCTTGCGCACTGCACCGTCAAAGCCGCGCAGGAACAGCTCACCGCGATAGAGCAAGGACGTCTGCGCACCCATGCCGTGGAAGATCCCGGCGAACTCCACCGCAATGTAGCCACCGCCCACCACGATGACGCGCTTGGGCAGTTCCTTGAGAAAGAACGCCTCGTTGGAGCTGATGGCATGCTCGCGCCCCGGAATGTCCGGGATCACCGGCCAGCCGCCGGTGGCGATCATGATGTGCTTGGCGGTGTAGCGCTGGTCGTTGATCTCGACCTCATGGGGCCCGGTGATTTTCGCGTGACCTTCGTGCAGCACAACGCCGCTGTTGACCAGCAGGTTGCGGTAGATGCCGTTGAGGCGATTGATTTCCCGGTCCTTGTTGGCGATCAACGTGGCCCAGTCGAAACTCGCCTCGCCCGCCGTCCAGCCATAGGCCGACGCCTGCTCGAAGTCCTCGGCGTAGTGCGCGCCGTAGACCAGCAGTTTTTTCGGCACGCAGCCCACGTTCACGCAGGTCCCGCCCAGGTAACGGCTTTCCGCCACGGCCACCTTGGCCCCGAAACCGGCGGCAAACCGCGCAGCCCGCACACCACCGGAACCGGCGCCAACCACATACAAGTCAAAATCGTAGGCCATTTTCTATCTCCTTCGGCAGGTCATCAGCATACCTGCTGTTTTCACCTGAGGCAGCGTTGCAGCGCAATTCCTGTGGGAGCGAGCTTGCTCGCGATAGCGTCGGCACATTCAGCACCGATGCAAGCTGACCCACCGCCATCGCGAGCAAGCTCGCTCCCACAGTTGTTTTGGGGTGGGCTCAGGATTTTCATACCCCACAGGGTTTGTTTGTGTGATTGAGGCGTCGCGAGAGACTTTTCCGCGAGCCAAAAAAAACGCCCCGAACCAGTCGGGGCGTTTTTCAAGGCGTGGCGCAGGCTATCAGTAAGCCTTGCCCGTCTTGTAGAAGTTCTCGAAGCAGAAGTTGGTCGCGTCGATGTAGCCTTCGGCGCCACCGCAGTCGAAACGCTTGCCCTTGAACTTGTAGGCCATGACGCAGCCGTTCTGGGCCTGTTTCATCAGGGCGTCGGTGATCTGGATTTCGCCGCCCTTGCCTGGCTCGGTCTGTTCGATCAGGTCGAAGATGTCCGGGGTCAGGATGTAGCGACCGATGATCGCCAGGTTCGACGGTGCGTCTTCAGGTTTTGGTTTTTCAACCATGCTGTGAACGCGGTAGATGTCGTCGCGGATCATTTCGCCGGCAATCACGCCGTACTTGTTGGTTTCCTGCGGATCGACTTCCTGGATCGCCACGATGGAGCAGCGGAACTGCTTGTACAGCTTGACCATCTGGGTCAGTACGCCGTCGCCTTCGAGGTTGACGCACAGGTCGTCCGCCAGGACCACGGCGAACGGTTCGTCACCGATCAGTGGGCGGCCGGTCAGGATCGCGTGGCCCAGGCCTTTCATTTCGGTCTGGCGGGTGTAGGAGAACGAGCACTCATCCAGCAGTTTGCGGATACCGACCAGGTATTTTTCCTTGTCGGTGCCCTTGATCTGGTTTTCCAGCTCGTAGCTGATGTCGAAATGGTCTTCCAGGGCGCGTTTGCCGCGGCCGGTGACGATGGAGATTTCTGTCAGGCCCGCATCGAGGGCTTCTTCGACGCCGTACTGGATCAGTGGCTTGTTCACCACCGGCAGCATTTCTTTGGGCATGGCTTTAGTCGCTGGCAGGAAGCGAGTACCGTAACCGGCTGCTGGGAACAAGCATTTCTTGATCATATAAGTCCTTGAAAAGGCGGTGTGTACAAGTTTCGGCGCAGTCTAATCAGGCGACGGGCACCTTACAATGCCCGCACTGGCCAACCGGTGCCATCATAGAGAAATAAAAAACGGCAGATAGTTCAATCGCCTTTCGTTTCGATGGCTGCAGCGGACCCACTGTACGCCAGTAGGCGCTGTTTGCGAGCATTTGACGTATCATGGTGCCCTTGATCACGCCAATGAGGCAGCTAGATGTCGGCAACAAGAAACGCAAACGGTTATTCGGTCAGCCAGGGCAAGGACGGCCAGTGGTGGATTATCAACTACCACGGCGAGCAGGTCGCCGGTCCCTTGCCCAGCAAGGCCATGGCGGTGGAAGTGGCTGCGGTATTCCAGGATGAGCGCGCTGCCCCGGCGGAGAAAGAACGCGCCACAGCTCCCGCACGCAGCCCCCGCCGCAAGAAATAACCAGACGAGCCTCTAGTAAATGTCTCCCCGGCATTGAGCGAGGCTGGTTTAGCTGTACCGCAATGGCCATTCGCTATAATCTCGCCGTTGCCCTTCCCTCCTTGATGACGATCCCATGAAGACACTTCTGGCACTGTTTACAGTCCTGGCCTTGGCGGGCTGTGCCTCGGCCGAAAAAACCTACCTGAACAACGGCGAGCAAGGCCTGGCCATCGACTGCTCGGGTGAGGCCAACTCCTGGGCGACGTGCTACGAAAAGGCTGACGCTTCCTGTGCCGGCACCGGCTACCGCATCGTCGGCACCGACGGCACGCCCCAGGCCAAGGAAAGCGAGAAGACCCTGGGCGTCGACGTGGGCAACTTCACCAGCCGCAGTGTCGTGGTGGTCTGCAAGTAATCAAATGTGGATCTCGGCAAACTTGATACCCAGCCCGCGCAAGGTTTCGATCAGTTCATCGAGACGGGCGAAGGACTCGACTTCGTCCAGGTCATCCACCAGGAAAAAACTGCGCCCGGCGCTTTTCTTGAAGAACACGATCCATTCGCCCGGGCTCGCCGGGTTCTGAATCACGTGGGTGGCACAGATAAGACCTTCTGCATGGCGCTCGCGCACCTGCTCGCGTTTCATCGACTGGCTCCATAAATGACAATGCCGCCAACGTGAACCGTGGCGGCATTTTTTGTCGAGGCCAGTAGTTTAGCCGATGCCCGGTCCGCTCGTCAGGCGCGCAATGTGATCAGCCGGAAATGCAGGCGTTGGCCGCATCCTGCACGTCGCCCGGACGCACCGGTACATTGGACATGCTTTCGTGCAGCTTGATGCTGCTGCCGCTGGAGCGCTCGTCAATGTCGAACACCGCCGCCGGCAGGGTCGACAGTTTGCCCGGGACGATCAATCGGACGCCATTCTTGTGTGGCTCCACTTGCAGCGGACCACGGCTTTTGGCCAGTTTGTCGGAAACACACTTGGCATATTCGTGAGGTTTCTTTCCGGAGATGACGCTCATGGTGGGGGGCGTCTGGTTGATGTCCGATACCGATGCACATCCACTCATGGCCAATGCCAACACCCACACGCTGCGCTTCATATGATTCCTCCAATAAAGATCCTCCGACAGTGCAGGCACCGTTTTTCTCCGGCGCCACACCGCTTTATTTTTCCCGCAACCTGCAATAAATGAACAAAGCCTGGAGCGCGGGCCGGATATTAACACTCGGGGCTGATAAACTGCGCATCATTGCCCCTTGCTATCGTTTTGATTTTGTAGAAAAAGCCCTTCTGGAGGCGCCCATGAAATTCATCCACCAGCGCGAGCACCTGAACGAAGACGACATTGTCGTCATCGAATGCTCCCAAATGTGCAACATCCGTTTGATGAACGACGCCAACTTCCGTAGCTTCAAGAACGGCGGCCGGCACACGTATCACGGCGGCGCGTTCGACACCTTCCCGGCCCGGATCACTGCCCCTAGCACCGGTTTCTGGAACATCACCATCGACACCGTCAGCCACCGTGCAATCAGCGTCACGCGCAAGCCGACCCTGACCCACAAGATCAAAATCATCCGGCGTTCCAGCTCGAAACTGAGCTGAATCACCCCTTATTCAAGACAGGCAAAACCGTGGCCCAGACGACCAAATACGTCATCAAGTACAAGCTCAACGACGAACGCCGCTTCGAATTCGCGCAACTGGAAACCGGCACCGAGGAAGAAGCCAGGGCCGCATTGCAAAAGCTGCACGGCGAAACTGACGATGTGATCAGCGACGTCAAGGTCAGCAAGGCGCTGTAACAACACACCCTGATTGTTTTTTGTGGCACCGAGGTGAGCGCGATGCTCTTGTGGCGAGGGAGCTTGCTCCCGCTCGGCTCTGTAGGAGCTGTGTAGGAGCTGTGTAGGAGCTGTCGAGTGCAACGAGGCTGCGATCTTTCCCCAGACATTTGAGTCTCAAGCGAAAGATCAAGATCAAGATCAAGATCAAAAGATCGCAGGCTTCGCCAGCTCCTACAGAGCCCACAGGGATGGCTGCGTACCGCAAGAATCGGGGTGCCCTGCAACGCAGCACTGCGCAGACTGAACAGTCCTTCCAACAAGGATTGCCATCGTGCCCCCTACGCCTTCCCTGCCCCAACATCTCACCAACCTTGACTGGCCCACCCTGGAGCAAAATCTCGACCAGGACGGCTGTGCAGTCATTCGCAACCTGCTGCCGACAACACAATGCCGGCTGCTGAGTGGTCTGTACGCCGAGCCCGGGCTTTTTCGTTCGCGGGTGATCATGGCCCGCCATGGGTTCGGGCGCGGCGAGTATCAGTATTTTCGCTATCCGCTGCCCGACCTCATCCAGCAGTTGCGCCAGTCGTTGTATCCGGCGTTGGTACCGCTGGCGAACCGCTGGAATGAACACATGGGTATTGAAGTGCGCTACCCCCACGAACACCCTGACTTCATCCGGCGCTGTCACGCCGCCGGGCAATCGCGACCTACGCCGTTGTTGCTGCAATATGGTCCGCAGGACTACAACTGTCTGCACCAGGATCTGTACGGCGAGCAGGTGTTCCCGTTGCAGGTGGCGATCCTGCTGTCGGAACCGGGCCGGGATTTTACCGGCGGCGAATTTGTCCTCACCGAACAGCGCCCGCGCATGCAATCGCGGCCCCAGGTCATCGATCTGAAACAGGGCGATGCCGTGGTGTTTGCCGTGCACCAGCGGCCCGTCAAAGGCGTTCACGGGTATTATCGGGTGAACATGCGCCATGGCGTCAGCTGCGTGCACAGCGGCAGGCGACACACCTTGGGAATCATTTTTCATGATGCGCAGTAATGACACACCGCTCACATTGGACCTGTTCGCCGACCAGGCGCCCACCACGCCGGGCCAGGTCGAGCAGATCGGCCAGCAAGCGTATGTGCTGCGCGGCTTCGCCCTGCCCTGGCTCGAACGCTTGCTGCCGGCGCTGGAAAGCGTCTTGCAGGCGGCGCCGTTCCGGCAAATGGTCACGCCCGGCGGCTTTACCATGTCGGTGGCCTTGAGCAGTTGCGGTGCGCTGGGCTGGACCACCGACCGCAGCGGCTATCGCTACACCGCCCACGACCCGCAGACCGGCCAACCCTGGCCCGACATGCCGGCGGTGTTTCGCGAACTGGCCCAGGCCGCCGCCCGGCAGGCGCACTTCGAGCATTTCGAGCCCGACGCCTGCCTGATCAACCGCTACGTGCCCGGCGCGCGGATGTCGCTGCACCAGGACAAGAACGAACGCTCCCTCGCCGCCCCCATCGTCTCGATGTCCCTGGGCTTGCCGGCGGTGTTCCAGTTTGGCGGCTTCGAGCGCAGCGACAAAAGCCTGCGCATCCCGTTGTTCCATGGCGACATCGTGGTCTGGGGCGGCGTCGACCGGTTGCGCTACCACGGCGTGTTGCCGCTCAAGGAAGGCCAGCACCCGCGCCTGGGCGCCCAGCGGATCAACCTGACGTTTCGCACCGCCGGGTGAAGGTGCAGAATTCAACCGCAAGACCCGGAGTGTCGTCACTTGGATGGCTCGCTACTGTAGCCAAAACGGGCCAATGGACATAACGACCATGAACAGCACTTCGAACAATCTCGCCCCTGAACTGGATCCTCGCTGGGCCGCCGTGCTCGCCCGCGATCCTCGCGCCGACGGCACCTTCGTCTATGGCGTGAAAACCACCGGTATCTATTGCCACCCCAGCAGCCTGTCGCGCCTGCCCAACCCACGTAACGTCGAGTTCTTCGACACGCCGGAACAGGCCCAGGCAGCCGGTTACCGGCCCAGCAAGCGCGTGGCCCGCGACCAGACCCAGATCGCCGCCCAACAAGCGGCACGGGTTGCCGCCGCCTGCCGGCAGATCGAGGCGGCTGAGGAACTGCCTGGCCTGAATGAACTGGCAGAAAGCGCGGGCTTGAGCCCCTTCCATTTTCATCGGGTCTTCAAGGCAGTCACCGGCCTGACCCCCAAGGGTTATGCCGCCGCCCACCGCTCACGCAAGGTGCGCGAACGCCTGGCCGATGGCGGCACGATCACCGAGGCGCTGTACGACGCCGGTTTCAACTCCAACAGCCGCTTTTATGAGGCAGCCGACAAGGTGTTGGGCATGAAACCCGCCGACTACCGCGCCGCCGGGCAGAACACCGACATCCGTTTCGCCGTCGGCCAATGCTCCCTCGGGGCAATCCTGGTGGCGCAAAGCGAGCGTGGCGTGTGCGCGATCCTGCTGGGGGACGACCCGGACGCGTTGGTGCGCGACCTGCAAGACAAATTCCGCCGGGCCAACCTGATCGGCGCCGACCGCGAGTTCGAGCAATTGATCGCCCAGGTGGTTGGCTTCATCGAAGCGCCGGCCCTGGGCCTGGACCTGCCCTTGGACCTGCGCGGCACCGCCTTCCAGGAGCGGGTCTGGCAAGCGTTGCGGGACATTCCCGCGGGCAGCACCGCCAGCTACGCCGAGATCGCCCAACGCATCGGCATGCCCAAGGCCGTGCGCGCCGTGGCCCAGGCCTGCGGCGCCAACAGCCTGGCGGTGGCGATCCCTTGCCACCGGGTGGTACGCAGCGACGGCAACCTGTCGGGCTATCGCTGGGGCGTGGAGCGCAAGCGTCAGTTGCTGGCGCTGGAACGCTCGTCCGGGGATTGAATGCCGATGTAGATCGCCACCGAATCGGGGCCACTGTAGACCTCGAAATCGGTGGTGAAACGGCGCAATGTCTGCGGGTTATCCGCGAAGTACGCCCAGATCAGGCCCCAGGTCTGGATCACGCAGTCGGGCATCGGCCCCTTGGCCGCAAACATCAGGTAATCCCCGCCCTCGATGTCCACGGCGGGATAGCCTGCGCTGGTCGCATCCACCTGCACCCCGGCCGTCACATCGAAGTGGCCGGTGGCATCGGACTCGTAATTGGAATACACCCCGTAGACGAACGACTCCGACTGCCGGGCCGGAATCGTGTCGAACAGCCCTTCGTTGAAGAACTGCTGCCACATCGGGCCGATCCGGGCGGTGTCGGGCTGCTGCTCGTCGGTGTTGCGGGTGCGCACCTGCAAACCGGCCACGGTGAAGGGTTCGACGGTCTTGAGTTTCACGTCCATGGGTTGGGCTCCTTGATGTATGAAGCGCGCATGGTAACCCTCCCACCGTCGGGATCAAGTCGCAGCGCTCGATTGAAAAACTCGACTGGCCCTCGCCGGCCCACACCTGCTAAAAACGCTGTTTCCTTCTGCCGTCGGAGACCCCGCACATGAGCCAGTGGCCAGACACTCGCATTCTTGACCTGCTCGGTATCGAGCTGCCCATCATCCAGGGGCCGCTGGCCGGGGTGACCGGGCCGGCCATGGTGGTCGCGACGTGCAATGCCGGCGGGCTGGGTTCGATGCCGGCAGCAATGCTCGATGTCGAGCAACTGCGCCAGGCGCTGACGACCATCGGCGAACAGACCGACAAACCGTTCAATGTGAATTTTTTCTGTCACCAGCCGCCGGCCTTCGACGAACAGCGGGCCGCGGCCTGGAAGCAACGGCTCAAGCCGTACTACCAGGAACTGGGCGTCGACTTCGACGCGCCGACCCCGGTGTCCAACCGCACGCCCTTCGATGATGCCGCCTGCCGGGTGCTGGAAGAGATGCGTCCCAAAGTGGTCAGTTTCCATTTCGGCCTGCCGGAAAAATCCTTGCTGGATCGGGTGAAGGCCACTGGCGCGAAAATCCTTTCCTCGGCCACCACCGTCGAGGAGGCCATCTGGCTGGAACAGCATGGTTGCGACGCGATCATTGCCATGGGTTACGAAGCCGGTGGTCATCGCGGGATGTTCCTCAGCGACGACCTCAACACCCAAGTCGGGCTGTTTGCCTTACTGCCGCAGGTGGTGGATGCGGTGAAGGTGCCGGTGATCGCCACCGGCGGCATTGGCGATGCGCGGGGGATCGTCGCGGCGTTCGCCCTGGGAGCCTCGGCGGTGCAACTGGGCAGCGCCTACCTGTTCACCCCCGAGGCGAAGATCAGCGCTTCCCATCAGCGCGCGTTGCGCACGGCCAAGGAAAGCCAGACCGCTGTGACCAACCTGTTCACGGGGCGCCCGGCCCGAGGCATCGTCAACCGGGTGATGCGCGAAGTGGGCCCGATGAGCCCACTGGCCCCGGCATTCCCCCTGGCGGGCGGCGCGTTGATGCCGTTGCGCGCCAAGGGCGAAGCAGACTTCAGCAACCTCTGGGCCGGCCAGGCCTTCCCCCTGGGCCGCGAGCTGTCGACGGCCGAGCTGACGCGGCGGTTGGCCGAAGAGGTGTTGGCCCGACTCCACAAAACAGATTCCTGAAAACTTTCATCGCCTGATCGGACGCTATCGCGAGCAAGCTCGCTCCCACAGGGTTCAGTGGTGAACATAAATCCGGCGACCACCTCAGGCCCCATGTGGGAGCCGAGCTTGCTCGCGATAGCGGTAGCACATTCAAAATGGATCCAAGCTGACCCACCGTCATCGCGAGCAAGCTCGCTCCCACAGGGAATAAGGGGCAACCGGCACATCCGGGTACACCACTGGACCTGTGGGAGCCGAGCTTGCTCGCGATGGCGGCAGCACATTCAAAATGGATGCAAGCTGACCCACCGTCATCGCGAGCAAGCTTGGCTCCCACAGGGAATGGGGGCAACCGGCACATCCGGGTACACCACTGGACCTGTGGGAGCTGAGCTTGCTCGCGATAGCGGTAGCACATTGAAAATGGATGCAAGCTGACCCACCGTCATCGCGAGCAGGCTCGCTCCCACAGGGAATGGGGGCAACCGGCACATCCGGGTACACCACCGGACCTGTGGGAGCCGAGCTTGCTCGCGATAGCGGTAGCACATTCAAAATGGATGCAAGCTGACCCACCGTCATCGCGAGCAAGCTTGGCTCCCACAGGGAATAAGGGGCAACCGGCACATCCGGGTACACCACTGGACCTGGGGGAGCCGAGCTTGCTCGCGATGGCGGCAGCACTTTCGAAATGGATACCAGCTGACCCACCGTCATCGCGAGCAGGCTCGCTCCCACAGGGAATGGGGGCAACCGGCACATCCGGGTACACCACTGGACCTGTGGGAGCCGAGCTTGCTCGCGATGGCGGCAGCACATTCAAAATGGATACCAGCTGACCCACCGCCATCGCGAGCAAGCTTGGCTCCCACAGGGAATAGGAGGCAACCGGCACATCCGGGTACACCACYGGACCTGGGGGAGCTGAGCTTGCTCGCGATAGCGGTAGCACATTCAAAATGGATGCAAGCTGACCCACCTTCATCGCGAGCAAGCTTGGCTCCCACAGGAAATAGGGGGCAACCGGCACATCCGGGTACACCACTGGACCTGTGGGAGCCGAGCTTGCTCGCGATAGCGGTAGCACATTCAAAATGGATGCAAGCTGACCCACCGTCATCGCGAGCAAGCTTGGCTCCCACAGGGAATAGGGGGCAACCGGCACATCCGGGTACACCACAGGGGGCCTGAGGTGGCAGCAGGATTTATGTTCACCACAGAACTCTGTGGGAGCGAGCCTGCTCGCGATGGGGCCAGCCCCTGCATCCACACTCCCCAGGCAAAATGCCGCGTTCCGTTTGTCGGTCATTCGCTATATATTCCGGTATATAGCGAACCTGACCCCACGGAGCCTCACCCATGCCCCTCACCCGTTTCGCACCGTTGCTGCTGACCACGTTCTTTGCCATTGGCGCCGTCCAGGCCGCTGAGGTGCAGGTGGCGGTCGCTGCCAATTTCACCGCGCCGATCCAGGCCATCGCCGCCGATTTCGAAAAAGACACCGGGCACAAGCTCGTGGCGGCTTACGGGGCCACCGGGCAGTTCTACACCCAGATCAAGAACGGCGCGCCATTCGAAGTCTTCCTCGCCGCCGACGACACCACCCCGGCCAAACTCGAAAGCGAAGGTGACACCGTCAAGGGCTCGCGTTTCACCTACGCGGTCGGCACCCTGGCGCTGTGGTCAGCCAAGGACGGTTATGTCGACAGCCAGGGCCAGGTGCTCAAGCGCAACGACTTCCAGCACCTGTCCATCGCCAACCCGAAAGCCGCACCCTACGGCCTGGCCGCGATCCAGGTGCTGGACAAGCTCGGCTTGAGCGCGCAGGTGAAAAGCAAGCTCGTCGAAGGCCAGAACATCACCCAGGCCTATCAATTCGTCTCCACCGGTAACGCTGAACTCGGTTTCGTCGCCTTGTCCCAGGTGTACAAGGACGGCAAGGTCACGGGCGGCTCGGCGTGGATCGTCCCGGCTGAACTGCACGACCCGATCAAACAGGACGCGGTGATTCTCAACAAGGGCCGGGACAACCCCGCTGCCGCGGCCCTGGTGGATTACCTCAAGGGCCCGAAAGCCGCCGCCATCATCCAAACCTACGGTTACCAACGCTAAATGCCACTGACCAGCGCCGACTATGCCGCCATCTGGCTGACCCTGAAACTGGCGTCATTGACCACGGTGATCCTGCTGCTCATCGGCACGCCCATCGCTTTATGGCTGTCGCGCACCCGCTCCTGGCTGCGCGGGCCGGTGGGTGCGGTGGTGGCGTTGCCGTTGGTGCTGCCGCCCACGGTGATCGGTTTTTACCTGTTGCTGGCGTTGGGGCCGAACGGCTGGATCGGCCAGTTCACCCAAGCCCTCGGGTTGGGCACCCTCACCTTCAGCTTCACCGGGCTGGTGATCGGCTCGGTGATCTATTCCATGCCGTTTGTGGTGCAGCCGTTGCAGAACGCCTTTGCCGCCATCGGCAGTCGCCCCCTGGAAGTCGCCGCCACCCTGCGGGCCGGGCCTTGGGATACGTTTTTCAGCGTCATCCTGCCCCTGGCCCGCCCCGGCTTCATCACCGCGGCGATTCTCGGCTTTGCCCACACCGTCGGCGAATTCGGCGTGGTGCTGATGATCGGCGGCAATATCCCGGAGAAAACCCGGGTGGTGTCGGTGCAGATCTACGACCATGTCGAAGCCTTGGAATATGCCCAGGCCCACTGGCTGGCCGCGGCGATGCTGGTGTTTTCATTCCTGGTGCTGCTGGCGCTGTACTCCAGCCGTCGAACCCGTGCCGGTTGGAGCTGATCGATGATTCACGCGCGTTTTCAGCTCGACCACGGGGCTTTTTCCCTGGACCTGGATGTGCAACTGCCGGGCCGTGGCGTGACCGCCCTGTACGGGCCTTCCGGTTCCGGCAAAACCACCTGCCTGCGCTGCATTGCCGGGTTGGAGCGGCCGGCCCGGGGTTTTATCGAGGTCAACGGCCAAGTCTGGCAAGACAGTGAGCACGGCGTGTTCGTGCCGCCCCATAAACGGTCGGTGGGGTATGTGTTCCAGGAGGCAAGCCTGTTCGCCCATCTGTCGGTACGGGCCAACCTGGCGTTCGGCCTCAAGCGCATCGCGCCGGCACAACGGCGGGTGGACATGCAACAGGCGACCGAACTGCTGGGCATCGGGCACTTGCTCGATCGGCAGCCGCACAACCTGTCCGGCGGCGAACGCCAACGGGTGGGCATCGCCCGCGCCCTGCTCACCAGCCCGCAACTGCTGCTGATGGAT
Organism: Pseudomonas sp. KB_12; assembly: GCF_052114545.1. Classification (NCBI taxonomy): domain Bacteria; kingdom Pseudomonadati; phylum Pseudomonadota; class Gammaproteobacteria; order Pseudomonadales; family Pseudomonadaceae; genus Pseudomonas; species Pseudomonas sp. KB_12. Next base: position 62,097 of record NZ_JBFREY010000008.1, read on the forward strand.
GAGCCGCTGGCGGCCCTCGATACCCGGCGCAAAAACGAAATCCTGCCGTACCTGCAACGGCTCCACGATGAGCTGGACATCCCGGTGCTGTATGTCAGCCATTCCCAGGACGAAGTGGCGCGCCTGGCCGATCATATCGTGCTGCTCGACGGCGGCCGCGCGCTAGCCAGTGGGCCGATCGGCGAAACCCTGGCCCGGCTCGACCTGCCATTGGCCCTGGGGGATGACGCCGGAGTGGTGATCGAGGGCAAGGTCAGCGGTTATGACCCGGCTTATCAATTGCTGACCCTGAATCTGCCCGACAGCCAATTGAACGTCCGCGTGGCCCACACATCCCTGGCCCTCGGCCAGCCGCTGCGTTTCAAGGTCCAGGCCCGGGATGTCAGCCTCAGCCTGGCGAACGATGCCCAGACCAGCATCCTCAATCGCCTGCCGGTCACCGTGGTCAGCGAACAGGCGGCCGACAACGCCGCCCATGTGCTGATCCGCCTGGAAGCCGCCGGCACCCCGCTGCTGGCGCGCATCACCCGCTATTCGCGCGATCAGCTGAAATTGCATCCAGGGCAGGTGTTATGGGCGCAGATCAAGGCGGTGGCGGTGTTGGCGTAGGATTCGGGCTTCTCAGGTGACCCCAAACCTGTGGGAGCGAGCTTGCTCGCGATAGCGGTGAGTCAGCTTGCATAAAGGTTGAATGTGCCGGCGCCATCGCGAGCAAGCTCGCTCCCACAGGTTCGGCGGCGGCAGCCTCAGAATCTTGGCACGACGGCAACAGCCTGCGGTCAATGAATTCACAGGCCACCGGATTCGTTGCCAAGGACTCTTTTCATGCCCGACACCCTGCCGCCGGATGCACTGCCGACCGACCTGCATTATGTCGATGACACGGCCCCGGGCATCACCCGCAAAAAGCGACGGGACCAATTCTGGTATTTCGACCCGCAGGGCCAGCGCATCACCGACGCGGCCGAGATCCAACGCATCAATGCCCTGGCGGTGCCGCCGGCCTACACCGATGTCTGGATCTGCACCGACCCGCGCGGCCATCTCCAGGCCACCGGGCGCGATGCCCGCGGGCGCAAACAGTACCGTTACCACGCGCGCTGGCGTGAGGTCCGTGATGCGGACAAGTATTCGCGGATGCTGGAATTCGGACGAGCCCTGCCGCGCTTGCGCAAACGCTTGGAGGAAATCCTCGCCACGCCCGGGTTCAGCCGCGACAAAGTCATGGCCACGGTCATCACCCTGCTGGACGTGACCCTGATCCGCGTCGGCAACAGCCAATACGCCCGGGACAATCGCTCCTATGGCCTGACGACCCTGCGCAACAAGCATGTCGAGGTCAACGGCAGCGCCATCGCCTTCCAGTTCCGCGGCAAGAGCGGCATCGAGCACCAGATCACCGTGAAGGACCGGCGCCTGGCGCGGATCATCAAGCGCTGCCAGGAGATCCCCGGGCAAAATCTGTTCCAGTACCTGGACGAACACGGCGAGCGCCACGCCATCAGTTCTTCGGACATCAACGCCTACCTCAAGACCCTCACTGGCGCTGACTTCACCGCCAAGGACTACCGCACCTGGGCCGGCAGTGCTGCCGCTCTGGCCGGGTTGCGGACGCTGCGCTGGGAAACCGAAAGCGAGGCCAAAAGGCATGTCGCCGAGATGGTCAGGCAAGTCGCCCGACAGCTGGGCAACACGCCGACCGTCTGTCGCAAGTGCTACATTCATCCTGCGGTGGTGGAGGGGTTCCTGCTCGGTGCCCTGACCCAGTTGCCCAAACCCCGGGCACGTAAAGGCCTCAGCGCAGAAGAAGCCGGGCTGACGCTATTTCTGCAGCGCATGACCCAAGCCGCCCAGAAATGCGAACAACAGCAACCGGCTTGATGCGCTCACCGGCAGCCAGCCACGGATGAGGAACATCCGCAGACCGCTGGACTCCCAACTGTACGGCACAGCCGATCCGCAGGCACTTCAAAGGGTGAAGTCGACAGGAGTTTCAGATGTCCGAACACATTGTCCATTTTCATTGCCAGATCGATCAGGGCACCACCGAACGCTTTCGCGACAACTGCCTGGAGGCCATTGAGAAAGGCGCCGACTCGCTGATGCTCAATCTCTCCACAGTCGGCGGCAGTACCAACTTCGGTTTCACCCTCTACACCTTCATCAAGTCCCTGCCGGTACCGGTACGTGCGGTGAACGCCGGCAACATCGAGTCGATGGGCATCGTCATGTACCTGGCCGCCAGCGACCGCACCACCACCCCGCATTCGCGGTTCCTGATTCATCCGATGAACTGGTACTTCGGCCAGAAATCCGTGGACCACTCACGCTTGCGCGAGTACCTGTCCAGCCTGGACAACGACGTGGCGCGCTACGTGGAAATCTACGTCAAGGAAACCGCTGGCGCGGCGACGCAGCTGGATATCTTCAAATGCCTGTGCGCCGAAGAGCGGGTGATTCCGGCGGAAAACTCCCTGGCTTTCGGCATTGCCCATCGGGTCGAGCAAGTGGTATTCCCGGCAGATGCCAAGCATTGGAAAGTCAGCGGCGGCGAGGATTAGAAGTGAAGTCGGGCGGCCGACCATTCGTCGCCAGCAAGCGGTTTTTTTTTAAACTTCCCCCGGCCAATTTCTTTCCCAACTAATGCGAGGCACGTTGCTCGCTCAACCAAAAATGAGGATTCTCGAAAATGGCCAGTAGCGGAAACAAAAACCCAGGCAACTTCGCAAATGATCGTGAAAAAGCATCGGAAGCCGGCAAGAAAGGCGGACAGGCGTCGGGCGGCAACGTTGCCAACGACCGGCAAAAAGGCACTGGAGCCGGTAACAAAGGTAGCGAACGCAGCCAAGGCGGCGGCAGAAAATCGTAACCACCCAGATCGTTGGGGCGCAGACGTACTGCGCCCCGGCGCTATCCGCTCTCGCCCTCGCTACAAATACGAAATTCCATATATTCGATTGTCCGCATATACTCCGGCGCAGCCCAACCTTGCGCTTATCGGAGCCGATCGATGAAAGTCCTCTTCATGTGCACAGCCAACAGTTGCCGCAGCATTCTCAGCGAAGCGATGTTCAACCATCTGGCCCCCGCCGGGTTCGAGGCCGTCAGTGCCGGCAGTTTCCCCAAGGGCCACGTGCTGCCGCGCAGCCTGAGCACCTTGCAAGAAGCCGGTATCAGCATAAAAGGCTTGCGCAGCAAGGGTAACGACGCGTTCGAGGACAGCCCGCCGGACATCGTCATCACCGTGTGCGACAGCGCCGCCCGCGATGCGTGTCCGGTGTACTTCGGCCCGGCCATCAAGGCCCACTGGGGCCTGGTCGATCCATCGAACGTCAGAGGCAGCGACGATCAGATCGGCCAGGCCTTCCATGCCACCCTGGATCGTATCGAAAGCCGCTGCCGGGCCTTTTTCGCCCTGCCCTTCGACCAGCTCGATGCCCAGGCCCTGAAAGCCGAACTCGACCGCATCGGCACCCTTTGACCGCTCAACCTGCGCGATAGGCCTGCTTCACCGTCTCGATCCAGCTCGCCTCCAGGCGCGACTGTTCGGTGTCCAGGCCCAGCGCCTGCATCTTCGCCAGGTGCGCGTCGGCCTCTCGCGCCAGGGAGCCCTGGGCGCTGGAGTTGGCGTCCAGCTGATGCATCTGGGCCAGCCCCAGGTGATAGAAACGCAGCAGCTTCATGGCGATGGGGTCCTGGGCCTGCACGCCAGCTGTCACCTGGTGCATCACGTTGGTGATTTTCATCAGGCTGCGCTTGAGCTGCCAGCCGTACACGGCAGCGGCCATCCACGGCTGCGACCAGAAATACAGGCGCATCAGCGCAGCCATCGCCAGCACCGCGACAATCACCCCGCCGAGATTGAAACGAAAGTTATCGCCCCCGGGCGTGCCCAGCAGCATTACGCTCAGGCTGGACAGCAGCATCGCCAGGGCCAGGAACACCACTGCGATGATCAGGGTGCTGCGGCGAGTCTGCTTGCGGTACGTGTCGCCATCCCACGGTTTGATCTCGAACATCGCGGTGCAATTTCCTTGTACGGCATCAAAAGAGTCACGCATTATCGCCTGCCCGGTCGAATTAGCTATGCTGGGGCTCATTTTGTAGCGCCACCGACTCGCCGGGTCCGGATCAAAGTCCATGGCGATAGCGCAAGGATCGTGCGATCTTTCTGCGTGGACGTTTTTTTCAAGATGCCGTCGTTGTGTGCATGGCATCGTTTTCAAGGAAAGCTGAATGACTCAAAGACATGTAATCAACGCCTCGGTAAGCCCCAAAGGCAGCCTGGAGACCTTGTCCCAGCGCGAAGTCCAGCAATTGAGCGAAGCCGGTTCCGGCAGTATCTATACCCTCTTCCGCCAGTGCGCCCTGGCCATCCTCAACACCGGCGCCCATGTTGATAACGCCAAGACCATCCTGGAAGCCTACAAGGACTTCGAGATCCGTATTCACCAGCAGGACCGGGGCGTGCGCCTGGAGCTGCTGAACGCGCCGGCCGACGCGTTCGTCGACGGCGAAATGATCGCCAGCACCCGGGAAATGCTGTTCAGCGCCCTGCGCGATATCGTCTACACCGAGAACGAGCTGGACAGCCAGCGCATCGACCTCAGCTCGTCCCAGGGCATCAGCGACTACGTGTTCCACCTGCTGCGCAACGCCCGCACCTTGCGTCCAGGCGTGGAGCCGAAAATCGTCGTGTGCTGGGGCGGTCACTCGATCAACACCGAAGAATACAAATACACCAAGAAAGTCGGCCACGAACTGGGCCTGCGCAGCCTGGACATCTGCACCGGTTGCGGCCCTGGCGTGATGAAAGGCCCGATGAAAGGCGCCACCATTGCCCATGCCAAGCAGCGCATCCACGGCGGTCGCTACCTGGGCCTGACGGAACCGGGCATCATCGCCGCCGAGGCGCCGAACCCGATCGTCAATGAGCTGGTGATCCTGCCGGACATCGAGAAACGCCTCGAGGCTTTCGTACGTGTCGGTCACGGCATCATCATCTTCCCAGGTGGCGCTGGTACGGCGGAAGAGTTCCTCTACCTGCTGGGTATCCTGATGCACCCGGCCAACCAGGACCTGCCGTTCCCGGTGGTTCTCACCGGGCCGAAAAGCGCCGCGCCGTACCTCGATCAATTGCATGCGTTTGTCGGTGCAACCCTGGGTGAGGCGGCGCAGAAGCACTATCAGATCATCATCGACGACCCGGCCGAAGTGGCGCGGCAGATGACCCAGGGGCTCAAGGAGGTCAAGCAGTTCCGCCGCGAGCGCAACGACGCCTTCCACTTCAACTGGCTGCTGAAGATCGACGAGGGCTTCCAGCGCCCGTTCGACCCGACCCACGCCAACATGGCCAGCCTGGGCCTGAGCCGCGACCTGCCTGCCCACGAGCTGGCCGCCAACCTGCGCCGGGCGTTCTCGGGGATCGTGGCCGGTAACGTCAAGGACAAGGGCATCCGCCTGATCGAAGAACACGGCCCGTACGAAATCCACGGCGACACCGCCATCATGGAACCCCTCGACCGCCTGCTCCAGGCCTTCGTCGCCCAGCACCGCATGAAACTGCCGGGTGGCGCGGCGTATGTGCCGTGCTATCGCGTGGTGACCTGACCTATCTGAGGACCACAAATCCAATGTGGGTGCAAAGCTTGCTCCCACAGGGGATCTTTAGTGGCCGAAAAATCGAAGACCACCGCAGATCCAATGTGGGAGCAAAGCTTGCTCGCGATAGCGGTTTTAAAGCCAACAGAGGTGTTGTCTGTGACGACGCTATCGCGAGCAAGCTTTGCTCCCACAGGCGCGCTCCCACAGGGGATTGTGATTAGGGGATCGTGTGATTACTGAATCCGCATCAGGCCGGCTTCATCCACTTCAATGCCGAGCCCAAGGTAATCCTTGATCTGCGGATGAAGGGTGACCACCGGGTGCGTATGCGTCGCCGTCACCACCAGCACATCCGCCTCGGCCGCCTCGCCTGCCTGGATGCCCGCCTCTGCGTCTTCAAAGACCAGGCATTCCTGCGGTGCCACTTGCAAGCGCTCGGCGGCCAGGCGATAGCAGGCGGGGTTGGGCTTGCCGTCGCTGACGTCTTCGGCCGTGACCATGACCAAAGGGCGTGGAATTGCGGCGGCTTCCATGCGGCGCAAGGCCAATGCCATGGGCGCTGAGGTGACGATTGCCCAGCGCTCTGGCGGCAGGCTGTTCAGAAAGGCCTGCGCACCGAGCACCTGCACCACCCCTTCAACGTCTTCGATTTCCTCGCGGGTAATCTGCTCGGCCTCGGCCTGGGCATCCACCCCCGGCAAGCGCTGGCGGGCGATGGTGTCGATGGCGCGCACGCCATGGATCGTCGGCAGGAACGTCGCCACGTCCACGCCATGGCGCAGGGCCCAGCGCGTCCAGATCCGCTCGGCGGCGGCGATGGAATTGAGCAGAGTGCCGTCCATGTCGAACAGGAAGGCGCGGTAGGCAATGTGGGTGGGGAGACTGGCAGGCATCGGATCCTCGGTGGCGGCGTGGCGGGTGATGGCCACTGTAACATCGCCAGAACCCAATCCCCTGTGGGAGCGAGCTTGCTCGCGATAGCGGTGGGTCAGCTTGCATCGATGCTGGATGTGCCGGCGCTATCGCGAGCAAGCTCGCTCCCACAGGGTTTAGTGGTGGGTGGGTTACACCAGCCGCTCGATCGACTGATGCTGCCACACCCGCTTGTAGTACAGCGTCTGCAACAGCAGCATGCTCAAGTAGGCCACCGGGAACGCCATCCACACCCCTTGCAGCCCGAAGTGAGCGTCCAGCAGATACGCCGCCGGCACTTGCACGGCGACGATGCAGAAGATCGAGATGGCGACCGGCACCAGCACCGTGCCGCTGGCGCGCATGATGCCGCCGACGATCGCCTGGAAGCCGAACACCAGCAGGCTCCAGAGCATGATGTGCAGCAGGTGTTCGGCCTGGACCCGTGCCGCCGGATCGGTGATGAACAACCCCAGCAGCCAGTGGGACAACAGATAACCCAGGACCACCAGCCCACCGGTAAGCCAGAGGTTGATCAACAACCCCGTGCGCAGGATCGGCCCCAGGCGCTCCAGGCGTCCGGCACCGATGGCCTGGGCGCCGAGGATCGAAGCGGTGATGGCGATCGACAGCGCCGGAAACTGCACGTAGTTGACGATCTGCGTCACCGCGCCGTAGGCCGCCGTGGCCTGGGAGCCATGGCTATTGACCAGCGTCAGGATGACCAACTCGGACAACGAGATCACCACCATCTGCAACCCGGTGGGCAAGCCAATGCGCAGCACTTTGCCAAGGATCTCCGTGTCCAGGCGCATCGCCGCGAACAACGCCCGGTCCGGTGCCAGGGCATGCTCGCGACGGTTCAGGCGCCACGCCAGCATGGCCATGGCCGAGGCCGTCCCCACCAACCCCGCCAGCGCCGCGCTCTGGATGCCCATCGGCGGCAACCCCAGCCAGCCACGAATCAATGCCGGCGTGAGCAGCAGCCCGACACTGGTGGAAATCAGCAGCGCCAACATCGGTGACACCGTATCGCTCACCCCGCGCAGCAGCTGGGTAAACAGCACAAATACCAGCAACATCGGCAGGATCCACATCATGACCCGGGCATAGGAAACGGCGTCCTCCAGCACATCGGCCGGCGTGCCGAGCCCCTGCAACGCCTGACGCGCAAAGACACTGCCAAGCACCGCCGCCGTCAGGCCGATGATCGCCCCCAACAACAACGTCGAACCGGCAATCGCCTTCACCGTGCCGGTTTCTCCGGCACCGTAGGCCTGCCCGATCAACACCCCCGCCCCCGCGCCGAGGCCAATCACCAAGGCGATAAAGAAAAACACGATGGGAAACATGCCCGACACCGCCGCCAAGGCCTGGGTACCGAGCATCTGGCCGATGTAGATGCTGTTGAATGTGCCAGACATGGACTGCAGGAAATTGGACAGGACCATGGGGGCCAGGAACAGGAGATAGGTTTTCCAGAGGGGCTGGGTGGGCATGGGGGCTCTGATGGCAGGTTCGAAAATCCAATGCGGGGTAATTTAGCGCAATCCATTCAGTCTGTTTCAGAAGAATCAGCGCGCACCGGCCTTTGTGGCGAGGGAGCTTGCTCCCGCTGGGCTGCATTGTAGGAGCTGCCGAGCGAAGCGAGACTGCGATCTTCCCAAGGCCAGTTGAGTCGCAAGTGAACGATCAAAAGATCGCAGACTTCGGCAGCTCCTACAGAGCCGCGCGGGAGCAAGCTCCCTCGCCACAAAGGCCGGTGCGCCATCCACAAAGGCCCGTGCGCCATCGCCCTCGCCATGTGGCTTATACCTTCGTCGGGTGCATTCGACATTTCACAGACTGCGTCTAATCTGAAGTAGCACAGTGCCACGCGCTGTGTAGGCCAATGCCTACAGCAATACCGGTATCGGACAGCCGGTCTTAAAGTCCGAGTAGGGGTCGCAGATAACCAGTTATTCGCAAATAACCTGTTAGCAACACTGTTCAAGGACCGAACCATGACGTCGTACTCTCACGGTCATTCCCTTTCCCAAGCCCAACCCCGCATCCTCTGGAATGCCGTGCTGGTGGCCGTTGCCGCGAGCATCGGCGTGCTGGCGCTCAATGGTGCGAGCGCACAAAACATCGGTTTGAGTGTGGCGATCCTGGCCGCAGGCGTCGGTGCCGGCGTATGGGGTGCGCGTTCGCAACGCCGGCAGTTCGACAGCGCCATCGCCGCCGCCATGGCCCGCCACGACCTGCAAGCCGGCGAGCACCTGGCCAATAAAACCCGCGAGCAACTCAACGAAGTCATTCTTGGTGCCATGCCGATCTGGGCCAAGCAGGTCGAAAGCTCCCGACAGCAGACCGAAACCGCAATCGTCTCGCTGACCAGCCGCTTCACCGGCATTTCTTCGCGCCTGGAAGAAACCGTGCAAGCCTCGCAACTGGCCGCCGGTGAGTTGGCCGGCAGCAGCAGTGGCGGAGCCGTGCAGGTGCTGGCCAAGAGCGAAAGTGAACTGGTCAAGGTCATCGATTCGCTGAAGGCCACCCAGGCCAGCCGCGATGAAACCCTGGCCCAGGTACGCAACCTGACGGCCTATACCGGCGAGCTGCGGACCATGGCCGCCGATGTCGCGGCGATTGCCGCGCAGACCAACCTGCTGGCCCTCAACGCCGCCATCGAAGCCGCCCGTGCCGGCGAGGCCGGGCGTGGGTTTGCCGTGGTGGCCGACGCCGTGCGCAGTCTCTCGAGCAAGTCCAGCGAGACCGGCCAGCAGATGTCGGCCAAGGTCGACATCATCAACACCGCCATCACCCAACTGGTGCATGCCGCCTCCAGCGGCGCGGACCAGGACAGCCATTCGGTCACTGCCTCCGAGCAAAGCATCCAGCAGGTGCTGGAGCGCTTCAAGAGTGTCACCGGCAGCTTGGCCGACTCGGCCGACATGCTGCAGCGCGAGAGCTTCGGCATCCGCGATGAACTCACCGAGGTGCTGGTCAGCCTGCAATTCCAGGATCGGGTCAGCCAGATCCTCAGCCACGTGCGCGACAACATCGAGGACCTGCATGTGCACATGCAGCAGGCCAACCAGTCGCCCGAACAGGCTGTTTCCATCGACGCCCGCCAATGGTTGGCGCGCATGGAAACCACCTACGCCACCGACGAGCAACGCCGTAATCACCACGGCGACTCGAGCGCGCAACAGACTTCACAGGAAATTACCTTCTTTTAGGAGCGCCGTTCATGGCTAAAAGTGTATTGGTTGTCGACGACTCCGCGAGCGTTCGACAGGTGGTCGGCATCGCGTTGAAAAGTGCCGGCTATGACGTGATCGAAGCCAGCGATGGCAAGGACGCACTGGGCAAGCTCAATGGCCAGAAAGTGCACCTGATCATCAGTGACGTGAACATGCCCAACATGGACGGCATCACCTTCGTCAAGGAGGTCAAGAAGCTGGCCAGCTACAAGTTCACGCCGATCATCATGCTCACCACCGAATCCCAGGAATCGAAGAAACAGGAAGGCCAGGCCGCCGGAGCCAAGGCCTGGGTGGTCAAGCCGTTCCAGCCGGCGCAAATGCTGGCGGCGGTATCCAAGCTGATTCTTCCTTGATCGCCGGAGGCTCCGATGCCGTTGCAATACGAGACACACGATGACACCGCCCAGGTGCACATCGACGGCGAGCTGACGATCTACACCGCCGCCGACCTGGCCGCGCAATGGTTGCCGCACCTGGGCGCAACGCCGCGGATGGCCCTTGATCTGTCGCAGATCACCGAGATGGACGGCGCCGGCCTGCAACTGCTGCTGATGGTACAGCGCGAGGCCGCCAAGGCCGGCACCCAACTGACATTGACCGGCCAAAGCAAAGCCGTCACGGAAACACTTGCCCTGTGCAACCTGGTTGCCTAGGGCTGTTGCAATACGTCGGACACGACAAAGGATATGAGCGTGAGCATCAATCTCGATCAGGCACAACAGACCTTCATCGTCGAGGCACGGGAACAGTTGCAGGCGATGGAAGAGTCGCTGCTGCAACTGGAAACCGACCCCGGTGACGATGACGCCATTGGCGCGATCTTCCGGGCGGCGCACACGATCAAGGGTTCGGCCGGATTGTTCGGCCTGGAGCCGATTGTCAGCTTCACCCACATCGTCGAAGACGTGCTCGATCGCCTGCGCAACGGCAGCGTCGAGGTGGACGCCGGCCTGATCGCGGTACTGCTCAAGTCCAGCGATCACATGCTGGAACTGATCAACGTGGCCGCCAACCAGGGCGGAGCGCTACCGCCACCGGCCCTGCAACGGGAAGTGGAACTGTGCCAGATCCTGCAGGAGTACCAGGCGCCCTCGCCCGCTGCGGCCCCGACGCCAGCCCCTGAAACCAACACCCGCGAACCCGGCGAAACGCGCCTCTGGCACATCTCCCTGCGCTTCGGCCAGGACGTGTTCCGCAACGGCATGGACCCGCTGTCGTTCCTGCGCTATCTGCAAACCCTGGGTGAAATCGTCGACCTCACCACCTTGACCGACGCCCTGCCCGCCGCCGAAGCCTGGGACGCCGAATCCTGCTACCTGGGCTTCGACATCGAATTTCGCTCGACCGCCAGCCACGGGGCGATCAACGAAGTATTCGATTTCGTCCGCGAAGATTGCGAGATCGAGATCGTTGCCCTGGATGACGACATCGCCCTCGCGGCAAACACTGGCTTGGTTGCCACGTCGCCGGAACCGGCCGAGGAAAACACCGCACTGGTCACCACCGGCGAGTTGTTGTCCGACCAGCGCAAGACCCCGCGCGTGCCCGCCCAGATCGCCAGCGACAAACAAGCGGTGACCAGCGACAAGGCCAAGGACGGCACCTATGTGCGGGTCAATGCCGACAAGCTCGACGAGTTGATCAACCTCGTGGGCGAACTGGTCATCGCCAGTGCCGGCGCCAGCCTGCTGGCCCGCACCTGCAACAACGATCCATTGCAGGAATCCACCTCGACGGTGTCGTCACTGGTGGAGGAAATTCTCGACGGCGCCCTGCGCCTGCGCATGATCCCCATCGGCGAAACCTTCAACCGCTTCCGCCGGGTGGTGCGCGATGTCAGCCAGGAACTGGGCAAGGACATCGACCTGATCATCAGCGGTGCGGAGACCGAGCTGGACAAGACCGTGGTGGAAAAAATCGGCGACCCGCTCATGCACTTGCTGCGCAACGCCATGGACCACGGCATTGAAACTGCTGAGGCGCGCCTGGCCGCCGGTAAGCCGGCCAAGGGGCATCTGCACCTCAACGCCTATCACGACTCGGGCAGCATCGTGCTGGAAATCGCCGACGATGGCGCCGGCCTGAACCGCGACCGGATCCTGGAAAAAGCCCAGGAACGTGGCCTGGTAACACCCGGCGCGAGCCCGACCGACCAGGAAATCTACAACCTGATCTTCGAACCCGGCTTCTCCACCGCCCAGGCCGTGACCAACCTTTCGGGGCGTGGCGTAGGCATGGACGTGGTCAAGCGCAACATCACCCTGCTGCGCGGCACCGTCGACCTGGACAGCCAGCCCGGCAAGGGCACCGTGGTGCGCATCCGCCTGCCGCTGACCTTGGCAATCATCAATGGTTTTTTGGTGGGCATCGGTCAGTCGACCTATGTCATTCCGCTGGACATGGTCCAGGAATGCATCGAGCTGAGCGAAGACGATGGGCTCGCCAGCCGCGAACAAGGCTACCTCGACCTGCGCGGCGAGGTGCTGCCGCTGGTCTACCTGCGCGATCACTTCAGCCACGAAGGCCCGGCCGCGCGCCGGCAGAACGTGGTGGTGGTGCGCTACGCCGAACTCAAGGCCGGGCTGGTGGTGGATGATTTGCTAGGTGAATTCCAGACCGTGATCAAGCCGCTGGGCAAGCTGTTTGGCGCCCTTCGCGGCATCAGTGGCTCGACCATCCTGGGCAGTGGCGCCGTGGCGTTGATTCTCGACGTGCCGGCGCTGCTCACCCAGATCACCCAAGTGGAAAACCGCTACACACCGACTCAATTCCAACAAGCCAACGCTCGCTGACGCTTTAGCAATTCCATGGAGAGGTACTTCCCAATGAAATGGTTCTACGATCTTAGAATCGCCACCAAACTGATCACTTCATTTCTTGTGGTGCTGGCGCTGACAGCTGTCATGGGGGTGTTCTCGATCATCCAACTGGGCCAGGTGAACGGCACCACCATTGAGATCCGGGAAAACTGGATGCCTTCGATGCGTGCGGCGTCGGGCATGCGCTTCTACGGGGCGAACTATCGTCTCAAGGAAAACCGCCACATTACCGCCGACTCCGAGCAAGAGCGCGCCACCACCGAGCAAGAAGCGGACGAGGCCAAGAAAGCCTTTGAAACGCGCCTGGCGACCTACGAAAAGCTGCTGTCCAACGCCGAAGACCGTCAACTGTTCGAAACCACCCGCAATGACTGGAACGCTTACCTCGCCGTGAGCAAGGACCTGCTTGCACTGTCTCGGCAAAACCTGACCGAACAAGCCCATGCCCTGCTCAAAGGCGAGTCCAAGCGTCGATTCGACCTGGTAACCAGCGACCTGCAAAAGCTGGTGGAACTCAATGATGTCGGGGCCGGTGCGGCCAGCGAACGTGGTACGGCACTGTTTGAAAACGCACGCCTGTCGATCATTGTCGCGCTGGTTGCCGCCCTGCTGGTGGGCCTGGGCCTGGCGCTGTTCATTTCGCGGATCATCTCCCGCCCATTGAAACAGGCCGCGACCGTCGCCGAGCAATTGGCCGAAGGCAACCTGAACGCCAAAATCGAGAGTGGCTCCAAGGACGAAACCGGCATGGTGCTCAATGCCATGCAGAACATGGTCGGCAAGCTCTCGCACATCATCGGTGAAGTGCGCAACGCGGCGGACAACCTGGCCAGCGCCTCCGAAGAAGTCAGCGCCACCGCGCAATCGATGAGCCAGGCCACCAGCGAACAGGCGGCCAGCGTCGAGGAAACCAGCGCCTCCATCGAGCAGATGAGCGCCAGCATCAACCAGAACACCGAGAACGCCAAGGTCACCGACGGCATGGCCAGCAAGGCCGCCAAGGAAGCCACCGACGGCGGCGAATCGGTGCAGCAGACCGTGGTGGCGATGAAAAAAATCGCCCAGCGCATCAGCATCATCGACGACATCGCCTACCAGACCAACCTGCTGGCGCTCAACGCCGCCATCGAAGCCGCCCGCGCCGGTGAACACGGCAAAGGCTTCGCGGTGGTCGCCGCCGAAGTGCGCAAGCTGGCCGAACGCAGCCAGGTGGCTGCCCAGGAAATCGGCGAGCTGTCGTCCAGCAGCGTCGACATGGCCGAGAAGGCCGGGAACCTGCTCAACGAGATGGTCCCTTCGATCAACAAGACCTCGGACCTGGTGCAGGAAATCAGCGCCGCCTCCGAAGAACAGGCCGCCGGCGTGGCGCAGATCAACACCGCCATGACCCAGCTCAACCAGGTGACCCAGCAAAACGCCTCCAGCAGCGAAGAACTGGCCGCCACCGCCGAGGAAATGAGCAGCCAGGCCGAGCAACTGCAGCAGGCCATGAGTTTCTTCACCCTGGACACGCCGCCCAAATCCGCCGTCCAGGTCGCTCGGGTCGACAACACCCCCGGCCCGTCCAGCCGCAAACCGGCCCGGACTCCGGCACCGGTCATGCCCAAGGCGTTTGCCTACAACATGGCCAGCGCCCCGGACGAATCGGAATTCACCCGGTTCTGATGGCCCGGTTCCACTGGCTTGCTTAAAGGAGAAAAAGCAATGGGCGCCATCGCGACCACCCGTCAAACCGCCCTCGCGGTCGAGGAAGAAGCGCAATACCTGACGTTCATGCTCGGCACGGAGATGTTTGCCATCGGCATCCTGTGCATCAAGGAAATCATCGAATACGGCAACCTGACCGTGGTGCCGATGATGCCGGCCTTCGTGCGCGGGGTGATCAACCTGCGTGGCGCGGTCGTGCCGGTGGTGGACCTGTCGGCCCGTTTCGGCCGGCCGAATTCGGCGATCAGCCGCCGCAGCTGCGTGGTGATCATCGAGGCGTCCAGCGCCGACGGCCAGGCCCAGGACATTGGCCTGCTGGTGGACACGGTGTCGGCGGTGCTGGAAATCCCGGCCTCGCAGATCGAGCCGCCACCGAGCTTCGGCGCAAAGATCCGTGCCGATTTCATCAGTGGCATGGCCAAGGTCGATGGCAAGTTCGTCATCGTATTGGAAGTGGGCCGCGTGCTGTCCATCGACGAAATGTCCCAACTCGCAGAAACCAGCCCGAGTGCGCTGGAAGTGGATGCCCCGTGAACGCCGATAGCTGCAAGGAACGCACGCTGAACACCCAGGCGCTCACTGACCGAGAGTTCGGCCAGTTCCAGTCCTGGCTGTACCAGGCCGCCGGCATCAGCCTGTCCGAGGCCAAGAAAGCCCTGGTGGCCGGGCGTTTGTTCAAGCGCCTCAAGCACTATGGGCTGGACAGTTACGGCGAGTATTTCAAGCTGATCATGAACGGCCAGCGCACCGATGAGTTGCAGGTGGCGCTGGATCTGCTGACGACCAACGAGACCTACTTTTTCCGCGAGCCCAAGCATTTCGATTTCCTGCGCCAACACGTGCTGCCCCACGCGACACCGGGCAAGACCTTTCGCCTGTGGAGCGCGGCCAGTTCATCGGGGGAAGAGCCCTACAGCCTGGCCATGACCCTGGCCGAAGGGCTGGGCACCACGCCCTGGGAAGTCATCGGTTCGGACATCAGCAGCCAGGTGCTGGCCAAGGCGCGCGCCGGGCATTACCCGATGGAACGTGCCCGCACCCTGCCCCAGCCGCTGCTGGTGAAATATTGCCTCAAGGGCACCGGTAGCCAGCAAGGCACGTTCCTCATCGACCGGGCATTGCGCAACCGGGTCAACTTCATCCAGGTCAACCTCAACGACACTTTGCCGGAGCTGGGGGAGTTCGATGTGATCTTCCTGCGCAACGTCATGATCTATTTCGACCAGCCCACCAAAAGCAAAGTGGTTGCCCGCTTGTTCCCCCGACTCAAGCCCGGCGGGTATTTCATCATCAGCCACTCGGAAAGCCTCAACGGTGTGTCCGACGCATTGAAACTGGTGGCGCCATCGATTTACCGCAAGCCATGAACGCCGCCATCAGGGAAGTGGCCGAGGTGTACCTGGCGCCCGGGGAGTTTCGTTTCGCCACCTGCCCGACGCGCCTGCGCACGATCCTCGGTTCTTGCGTGGCGATCACGCTGTGGCATCCGGAACGCAGGATCGGCGCCATGTGCCACTTCATGTTGCCCAGTCGGGTGCGCTGCTCCACCGCACTGAACGGCCTCTATGCCGACGAAGCCATCGAACTGTTCATCCGCCAGGCCCGGGCCCACCACACCGAACCCGAGGATTACCAACTCAAGCTGTTCGGCGGCGGCGAGATGTTCCCCGAGCTGCAACGCCACGTGCCCTACGGCGATGTGGCGCGGCTGAACGTCAATGCCGCGCTGGAAATTGCCGCCCTCTATCGCCTCGACCTGATCGCCCAGGACATGGGCAGCACTGGCCACCGCAGCATCATCTTCGACCTTTGCAGCGGCGATGTGTGGGTTAGGCACCAACCTATAAGGACCCGGCACTGACTATGTCAAAAAAGATCAATGTACTGCTGGTGGATGACTCTGCCGTGGTTCGCCAGGTGTTGCTGGCGATCCTCAGCGACACACCGGACATCCACGTCATGGGCGCGGCGTCCGACCCGATTTTCGCCATGGACAAACTGGCCAAGGAATGGCCCGACGTGATCGTGCTGGACGTGGAAATGCCGCGCATGGACGGTATCACGTTCCTGAAAAAAATCATGAGCGAGCGCCCCACACCGGTGGTGATCTGCTCATCCCTGACGCCCCGGGGCGCGGAAACCACCTTGCAGGCGATGGCCGCCGGCGCGGTGGAAATCATCACCAAGCCCACCACCGGCCTGAAGAATTTTCTGTTGGAGTCGGCGCCGGAACTGGTGTCGGCGATCCGTGCCGCCGCCCAGGTCAACGTGCGCAACCTGGGCAAGCGCCCTGCCCCGACCGCGCTGACGCCCGCGACCAAACTCACCGCCGACGCCATGCTGCCCGCCGCCAACGGCCACGCCATGGCGCAGACCACCGAACGCATCGTCGCCCTGGGCACCTCCACCGGCGGCACCCAGGCCCTGGAAGCGGTGCTCACCGCTTTACCGCGAGTGTGCCCGGGCATCGTCATCGTCCAGCACATGCCGGAAAAATTCACCGCCTCGTTCGCCGCCCGGCTCAACAGCCTGTGCCAGATCGAAGTGCGCGAGGCCCGCAACAACGACCGCATCCACCCGGGCCTGGCGCTCATCGCACCGGGCGGCAAGCACATGATGGTGACCCGCAGCGGCGCGTTCTATCACGTGCAGGTGGTGGACGGCCCACTGGTCAACCGCCATCGCCCGTCGGTGGATGTGCTGTTCCGCTCCGTGGCCAAATTCGCCGGCCGCAACGCCACCGGCATCATCATGACCGGCATGGGCGACGACGGCGCCCGCGGCCTGAAGGAAATGCTCGACGCCGGCAGCACCACCGTGGCCCAGGACGAAGCCAGCTGCGTGGTCTTCGGCATGCCCAAGGAAGCGATCAAGCTCAATGCTGCGCAACGGGTGATGGGGTTGCAGGAGATTGCGCAGGTGATTTTGCACAAGTAACAAGGCCAGATCACAACCCCGTGGCGAGGGAGCTTGCTCCCGCTGGGCTGCGCAGCAGCCCCAAATGCTAGACCGAGGTGCGGCCGTTAGGGCCGCTTCGCGCCCCAGCGGGAGCAAGCTCCCTCGCCACAAAAGCCATTGAGTGCTGTTGAGCTTGCATCAGTGCCCCCTCACCACAAAGCAATCAAAACAACACCGCTCCCACAGTGGGCTTGTCGCCACAGAGGCTTCAGCAGCATGTGCCTATACGGGTGAAATCGTCGCCAGCACGCCAATCAAAAGGGTCAGTGCCAAAAAACCACCCAAGAAAATCGCCATCTTCGCCATGAGCACTCCTGGACCAAAAAATTGCAGTACACGGGCCGTCCGATAGGTAAACACTGATCGACCGAGGCGTGAGCGTTTAGGGCCGCTGCGCGCCCCAGCGGGAGCAAGCTCCCTCGCCACAAAAGCCATTGAGTGCTGTTGAGCTTGCATCAGTGCCCCTCACCACAAAGCAATCAAAACAACACCCCGGGCTCTATGTGGGAGCGAGCTTGCTCGCGATAGCGGTGGGTCAGCTTGCATCCATGTTGAATGGGCCGCCGCCATCGCGAGCAAGCTCGCTCCCACAGTGGAGTTGTGGCAGGGATGAATTCCTCGCCACAGAGGCTTCAGCAGCTTGTGCCTATACGGGTGAAATCGTCGCCAGCACGCCGATCAAAAGGGTCAGCGCCAAAAACCCACCCAAAAAAATCGCCATCTTCGCCATGAGCACTCCTGGACCAAAAAATTGCAGTACACGGGCCGTCCGATAGGCAAACCGCGTGATTATTCTGGGGTGGGGCCCGGGTTCATGACAGAGGCACCTGACGCAGGAAAATACGGATCAGACGAACGCCCTCCCGCCTTCATCGCGCAACTTTCAATAGGCGACAAATACGGCGAAGTTCTTTCATCGAAGGGAAACGGATATACCAAAGTATATTTTCATGTCCCAAGTCAGCGTGGTCTTCAGCCCAGGCAGCACTTAATCTTGCCGGGCATTTAACGCCCCCGTTCAAGTGCGCTTCAACTTCATGACAGCCAATGATCGCAAGTGTGGTCGCAGCCCTGGTTTTCAAAGAGTAATAGAGGTGATCCATGCGCCCTTCTTTCCTTGCACCTGTATTGACGCCCTTCAAAAACCGGGAACAACTTCCTGCTAATTCCTGGCGGGCCGATATAGCGCTGCTGGGCCTTCTGGTGCTCTTGACTGCATTTGTCTTCCATGGCCTGGATCAAATGAACCAGCCCCTCGGCGTGCTTGATGCTTCACCGCTGTCCCTTGATCTGGTGCACCTGCCGGAATATACCTTGCGCACGACGTTGCGCATGTTCATCGCCTTGTTCGCTTCGTTTGTTTTTTCCTTGGTCGTCGCCACGTTGGCCGCCAAAAGCCGCAAGGCTGCAATCGTTATCCTGCCCGCCTTGGATATTCTCCAATCCGTGCCAGTCCTTGGCTTTCTTACGTTTACCGTGGTGTTCTTCATGGGACTTTTCCCGGGCAAGGAAACCGGTGTGGAGTGCGCGGCCATCTTCGCCATCTTCACCAGTCAAGTCTGGAACATGACTTTCAGCTTCTATCAATCGCTGAGAACCGTGCCCAACGATCTCTACGACGTCAGCCGACAGTTCGCGTTTTCGCCATGGCAACGCTTCATCAGGCTGGAACTGCCCTTCGCCACGCCGGGCCTGGTGTGGAACATGATGATGTCGATGTCGGGCGGCTGGTTTTTCGTGGTCGCGTCCGAGGCCATCACCGTCGGCGACACCACCGTCAGCCTGCCGGGGATCGGCTCATGGCTGGCGCTGGCGATCGAGCAGCAAAACATTGCCGCGATTGCTTGGGCGGTGCTGGCCATGGTCGCGGTGATCATTGCCTATGACCTGCTGTTTTTCCGGCCAATCGTCGCCTGGGCGGACAAATTCCGCTTCGAGCAGACCGCCTCCCAGAAGCGCCCACGGTCGAGGGTCTACGACCTGCTGCGCTCGACGCGCCTGGTGCCCTTGTTGCTGCTGGCGCTGGGCAGCATCAAGGCCTCGTTATTCCTGGAGAAGCTCCCCCGGCTGCCGTCCATCCGCTTCACGGCCAGTGCCCGCGTCAGCCGCGCAGCCGACCGGGTCTGGCTCGCCCTGGTCGCCGCTGCCTGCATCGCCGGCATCCTGCAGTTGTCGCGGTTCATCGGCAGCACGTTGGGTTGGGAGGACGTGGCCGGTACGTTTGGCCTGGGCCTGATCACCCTGGTGCGAGTCAGCGTGCTGATCGTGCTGGCCAGCGTGGTGTGGGTGCCCATCGGCGTCTGGATCGGCTTGAACCCGCGCTGGGCCGAGCGCCTGCAACCCATCGCGCAGTTACTGGCAGCCTTCCCGGCCAACGTGCTGTTTCCGTTCGCGGTGATCGCCATCGTCGCCCTGAAACTCAACCCCGATGTCTGGCTCTCGCCGCTGATGATCCTGGGCACCCAGTGGTACATCCTGTTCAACGTGATTGCCGGTGCCAGCGCCCTGCCGACTGATTTGCGCGAGGCGGCACGCAGCTTCCACATACGCGGCTGGCAGTGGTGGCGCCAAGTCGCGCTGCCGGGCGTTTTCCCTTACTACGTCACCGGCGCCCTCACGGCAGCGGGTGGCTCATGGAACGCCAGCATCGTCGCCGAGGCGGTGTCCTGGGGCGACCACCATTTGTACGCGTCCGGCTTGGGCGCCTTCATTGCCCAGGCGACCACGGCCGGGGATCTGCAACGGGTGGCGCTGGGCGTCGTGGTCATGTCGATTTTCGTGGTGGGTTTCAACCGGCTGCTGTGGCGCCCGCTGTACGGTTTCGCCGAGCGTCGGCTTCGAATTGATTGAGGGGTGATCCAATGCAAGTGATGGACAAACGCTGCCTCGTGGATGTGCAGCAAGTCGGCCACGTCTACGGCACGGCTGGCGGCGCCGAGCGCCGGGTTCTGGACAATGTCTGCATGCGCCTGGACGAGGGCGAAATCGTCGGCCTGCTCGGGCGCTCGGGCTCCGGCAAATCGACCTTGCTGCGCTCCATCGCCGGCCTGATTTCGCCCACCAGCGGCGTGGTGGATTTTCCGGCCAATGCCCAAGGGCTGGCGAGCTCGGTGCGCATGGTGTTCCAGAGCTTCGCCCTGTTCCCCTGGCTGACGGTGCTGCAAAACGTCGAGGTCGGCCTCGAAGCCTTGGGCGTGGCGGCGCCCGAGCGACGTCGGCGGGCGCTGGCCGCCATCGACATGATCGGCCTCGATGGCTTCGAAAGCGCCTTCCCCAAAGAGCTGTCGGGCGGCATGCGCCAGCGCGTCGGCCTGGCCCGTGCGTTGGTGGTCAACCCGGATGTGTTGTTGATGGACGAGCCGTTTTCCGCGCTGGACGTGCTGACCGCCGAAACGCTGCGCACCGACCTGCTGGACTTGTGGCGCGAGGGGCGCATGCCGATCAGGTCGATCCTGATGGTCACCCACAACATCGAAGAAGCCGTGCTGATGTGCGACCGGATTCTGATTTTCTCCTCCAACCCGGGGCGGGTCATGAGCGAGATCAGCGTGGACCTCAGCCAGCCGCGCAATCGCGCCGACCCGGCATTCCAAGCCCTGGTCGAGCACATTTACGTGCAGATGGCCGGCGGCGCGAATGCCGGCTCCGCACGCCAGGAAACCTTTGCCGGCAGCGGCGTGGGCATGGTCCTGCCATCGATCTCAAGCAATGCCCTGGCCGGGCTGATCGAAGCGGTGCAGGACCAACCGTTTGCCGGCCAAGCGGACTTGCGCGAGCTCGCCAGTGCATTGCGCTATACCGCCAGTGACCTGTTGCCGGTCGCCGAGGTGCTGCAACTCATGCGCCTGGCCGACCTGCAGGACGGCCACATCACCCTCCTGCCGGCCGGGCAGCGCTACGCCGATTCAGCGGTGGATGAGCGCAAGCAACTGTTTGCCCAGCACCTGCTTAAATACGTGCCGTTGGTGGGGCATGTGCGCCGGGTGCTGGACGACCGCCCTAC
Source organism: Pseudomonas sp. KB_12 (assembly GCF_052114545.1). NCBI lineage: Bacteria > Pseudomonadati > Pseudomonadota > Gammaproteobacteria > Pseudomonadales > Pseudomonadaceae > Pseudomonas > Pseudomonas sp. KB_12. Next base: position 83,348 of record NZ_JBFREY010000008.1, read on the forward strand.
CCGCACCGCACCGGCCAGGCGTTTCCGTGACCAACTGGAAGATTTCATGTCCGAGCACGACGCCGCCATTACCCTGGACTGTGTCACGCAATGGGGCCGCTACGCCGAGTTGTTCGCCTACGACGAAGTGGCCGATCAGTTCAGCCTGGACAATCCATCCTGAGGTGCCGCGGTATAAACTGCGTGGATCGGTCGTTGGAGCAATGCGCGATGGACATTCAATGAGAAGAACGGCGTTGACCCTGCGTCTACTGCTTCTGCTGGGATTGGCCCTGGGCATCGCGGCAATCGACACCGTCACCGACCTGGAAATCGCGGTCGGGGTCTTCCAGATCGTGGTGGTGCTGATCGCCGTGAGAATCCTGCCGGCACGCGCCGTGGCCGGGGTCTCGGTCCTCTGCATGGTCCTGACGATCCTCAGCTATCGCTTCACACGTTTCGGCGACACAGAGGCCGGGCTGATCAACGTGCTGATCAGCCTCGCGGCCATCGCCGGCACCACGTACCTGGCGCTGCGTCTCTCGGCCGCCGTGCGCACGGTGCATCAGACCCGCGCCCACCTGGCGCACATCGCCCGCATCAACATGCTCGGCGAACTCGCCGCCTCGATTGCCCACGAAGTCAACCAACCGCTGGCCGCCGTTGCCGCCAGCGGCAGTGCCAGCCTGCGCTGGATGGCCACCGAGCCGCCCAACCTGCCCAAGGCCCGGCAGGCGGTGGAGCGGATCATCGCCGACACCCATCGAGCCAGCGACATCATTGCCCGGCTGCGCGGCATGGCCCGGCATCAAGCGCCGACGAAGCAGTGGCTGAACGTCGCCGACACGGTCCATGCCGCGCTGCGATTGTTGGCCGGAGAGCTGAACGAGCAGAACATCACCTTGCGCGTACAGGTCCAGGACGGGCTGCCGCCGATGCTGGCGGATGAAGTGCAAATCCAACAAGTGCTCCTGAACCTGGCGATGAACGCGCTCGACGCCATGCGCCAGGTTGACGTCGATCAGCGGATTCTGCAGTTTCAGGTGACGCTTGAGTCGCCCCAGCAACTGCTCTTTTCGGTGTCCGACCAGGGCAACGGCTTGTCGGCAAGCGACCGGGAACGGGTATTCGATGCGTTCTACAGCACCAAGCAGGACGGCATGGGAATGGGCTTGGCTATCAGTCGCTCGATCATCGAGGCCCATGACGGGCGGATCTGGGCCGCCAGCAATCCACCGTCCGGCTCGACGTTTCACTTCACCCTGCCAGCCGTTACAAGGGAATCCGATGAGCCAAACTGACGTTCATGACCTGGCTGATTCGATGATCTACATCGTCGACGACGACCACTCGGTGCGTGCCTCACTGCAAGACCTGCTGGCCTCCGTGGGCCTGGCAAGCATGGCATTCGCCTCGGCCCGTGAGTTCATCGACGCCGAGCGGCCGGACGTCCCGGCGTGCCTGATTCTGGATGTGCGCATGCCGGGCTTGAATGGACTGGACTTCCAGCAGGAAATGGCCCGCTTGAACATCCTGGTCCCGGTGGTGTTCATCACCGCCCATGGCGACATTCCCATGTCTGTCAAAGCCATGAAGGCCGGCGCACTGGAGTTCCTGACCAAGCCATTTCGCGAACAGGACCTGCTCGATGCCATCACCCAGGGCCTGAACCGCGACCAGGAACGGCGCAAGACCGCAGCGAGTATGGACGCGTTGAAACGCCGGCATGACACCCTGACTGACGGCGAACGCGAGGTGATGGACTTGGTCGTGTCAGGGCTGCTGAACAAGCAGGTGGCCGGCCAACTGGGTTTGAGCGAAGTGACCGTGAAAGTGCGCCGCGGGTCGTTGATGCGCAAGATGAATGCGGACTCGTTGGCAACGCTGGTGAAGATGTCGGAAAAACTCAAAGAGGTAAATCGCTAACGGTCCTCGATCACGGCTATCATTGCCGCTCGCCCTTCTGACAGGCGATGTCGCAGGCCACCCTCAAGGATCCAGGTATGACTTTTCTGCCGTCACGCTCCACCCTCTTCGTCTCCAGCCTCCTGCTCAGCGCCCTGTGCTTTGCCGAAGGCGAGCCAACCGACGGCAGCCTCATCAAGGACTCGACCAAGGCAGCCGTTTCAACCTTCATTACCGCCGGCAAGAACCTGCTGGGCGGTGTCAGTGAAGGCGTGCTCGATGGCCGCGAGTCGGCCCAAGGCACCGATGGCGCCGCGATCATTTCCTCCAACGAGCAAATGAAAGACCGCATCGCCGTTGAAGTGCTGAAGCTCGAACCCGGCGACGACAACGTCAGCATCACCCTCGGCTTCAAGAACAGCACCGACACCCAACTGCGCGTGGTCAACCTCGGCCAGACCGGCGTACTGCTGGCCATTGACCAGGCAGGTTACTCCAACCGCCTCACCGGCCTGGGCAACCCGGACGAAGTCACCATTCCGCCGAAGACCGCCGTGCGCCAGAAGTTTGTTTTTGAAGGCATGAACGAGGCGGTCAGCACGGTACGGGTGTGGGGGCAGGATTATCCGGTCAAGAAGTAGTGCGGCAGCGTGTCTGGCAAACGTGCCTGGTTCTCGCCATGGGCACGCTAGCGGCTTGCGAGTACGGCTCAGAGCCAGACCCGCTAAAAACCGCACTGCTCGACGCGCCACCTGAGCTCGTTTTCAAGGGCCTGCTTGCAGGGCAGTTGGCTCACCTGGTTGTTCACGATTGTGCGGTTTACAAGATCGAGGGCCAGTCAGCGAAAGACATGACGTGGGCCGTGGTGCTGGAAACGGAGCCCTACCCTTTTTTCACCAGTTGCGATCGGCAGTCGCTGAGCAAGGGAAAGGAGACTGTCACGGTTGAGCTGGGGCGTATGGCATTTGGAGCCGGTGGATGCTGCGCCACTGGGGGAACCTACCGCACGACCGATGGACGTGGATGGAAAAAGTTGTAGGTGTAAACGCAACCTGTGGCGAGGGAGCTTGCTCCCGCTGGGCTGCGCAGCAGCCCCAAAAACCGCGCAGTAGAACACAGGATTCATTGATAAACCCCAAGCTCAACCCGGGTCAGGTATTCCTCTACTAACTTGAAGCCCTGCGCGTTATCGATCAGTTCCAATGGCACCTGACCGTCCAGGTACATGCAGGGTTTTCTCAACCAGTCTTCAGCCAACTGCTGGCTGCCGAAAACATCGACGGCGCGCTCCAAGGCCTTGGCGTATGAGGTTTCAGGCATCGATCTGTCCTCACGATATAAAACAAAACTGAGCGTGCCGGATGCCACGCTGAGCACTGAGACAGACCAGATCGTAAGGCCGGTACTTCCGAAGGCCAACCCTAAAAAGTTGTCAGAGACTTCTGTGATTTATCCCAAAGCGGTCGCCTATCCGTAGGACGGTGCTCCGTGACATTCCGTGTGCGACAACCCCCAATCTCATGGCCTACATCCGCACCAGCATCAACCAACTTTTACCCCACTCCCCGGCTCAAGCCTCAACGCCAGCACACTCACCAACACAATCACCGCCCCAACAATAACCATCACTGACGGTCGCTCAGCCAGCACCAAAGAAGCCATCAACATCGCCGTGGGCGGTATCAGGTAAAGCGCCATGGAAGCGCGGCTCACGTTGCTGTGCGCCAGCACGTAAGCCCAAGCAAGGTACGCCAGCGCGCTAGGAAAAATACCCAGAACCAACACCGCCAGATTCACCGAAGCCGAAGCCTGTCGCGCCGCGCTCAACATCCCCGGCGCAAAAATGAACAACAGAATCGTGCCCGACCAAACGGTGTAGCAAACAAGGGTCAAACCGTCATAACGATGGGCATGGCGCTTTTGCAAAGCGAAATACAAACTCCAGGACAGCGCCGCCAACAGGATCAATAGCCCATGAGCGTCCATGTCGCCCAAGCCACAATCCCCCGCAACCACCACGCCAGCGCCAAGCAAGCCGCACAGCACACACCCCCACTGCCAACCACTGACCCTGTCCTTGAAGACAAAATGCGCCAGTAGTGTGCTGAACAACGGCGTGGACTGGGCCAGCACACTGGCCGCCCCGGCGCTGACACCCCGCTGACCGTAATTGAGGGCGATGTGGTGCAGGCTGACGGCAAAGAAACCCAACACCGCCAGCAACGGCAAATCCGTGAGACGCGGCCAGGAAATACCCCTCACCATCGCCACAAGGGCCATGAACACTGAAGCGATGAGAAAGCGCATCAACGCCAATTGACCCGGCTCATAAGCCTGCAAGCCAATACGAATACCAATCGGCGAATAGGCCCAGCAAACGATCACCAACAGCGTCGCCAGAATGACTTTCGCACCGGTTTTGCCGGAGGAACCTTCAACCAGCGCAAAACGCGTCTCCATCTAAAGTTCCTGCTCACTGGCCGATTTGCCTCGAAGTATCGAAACCACCCCACCTCAGCACAAGTGACTTAAACTCAACCAATCATTCACTTTTGGTGAGCTATGGAACTGTCCCAACTGCGCATGCTCAAGACAGTCTGCGAAACCGGCAGCATCGCCCGCGCCGCCGAAGTGCTGCACTGTGTGCCGTCCAACATCACCGCACGCCTCAAGTCCCTGGAACGGGAACTCGGCACGCCGCTGTTTTTTCGCGAAGGTCGCGGGCTGCGGGTCAGCCCAGCGGGCGAAGTGTTTCTGGAGTACGCGACAAAAATACTGAGCCTGACGGAAGAAGCCCGCCGCGCAGTCGCCCCCTCCCGCGCACCAAGCGGCCCACTGCGCATAGGCGCCATCGAGTCCAGCGCCACCGGGCGCCTGCCGCAGTTGCTCGCCAAATACCACGCGCAGTATCCGCAAGTGTCGCTGGAACTGAGCACCGGAACCTGGGCGCAGTTGCTGGACGATATCCAGCATCACCGGCTCGACGGCGTGATCGTAGCGGTGGACATCGAACGGCCTGGACTCAAGCGAGCCGTGATGTACCGCGAAGACCTGGTGCTCATCGCCTCCGAGTCCCACGGCCCGCTGCGCAGCGCCGCCGATTTGCAAGGCAAGGCAATCTTCATGTGGCCCACGGGCTGTCCGTACCGCTTGGCGCTGGAACAGTGGCTGCTGCGTCATGGTCAGGTGCAACCGATCACCAGCATTGCCAGTTATGGTGCCATTGTTGGTTGTGTCAGCGCGGGTGCCGGCGTCTCGCTGGTGCCCCGGGGGATCTATGAGCAATATCGCCAGGGGGCTGGTTGGACGGGGTATGAGTTTCCTGAGCTGACGGGGATCGATAACCTTTTTTACTGGCATGAAAACGCCGGGAGGCATCCTGCCAGGGAGGCGTTTTTGGCGATGCTGCAAACGGAGTTCGAAGGCTAGTTGCGCCCCTCTCCCCTGTGGCGAGGGAGCTTGCTCCCGCTGGGCTGCGAAGCAGACCTAAAGCTGACACCTCGGTTTGTTGATGGTTTTGAATCAGTCGAGCCGGCCATGTCAGATCCCTCCGGCAAAAAACGATCGCAACTCCTACGAAGCTTTAGGAAGCCATCACCTTCCCCGCCCAATCCGACAAAACCTATAGTGATGCCCATCGCTCAATGGCGATCAGGTTTGGCGACCTGAGGATCGGATCAGCCCATTAACCTGATCGGAGCAATCCCATGGAAAGATACATCCCCATCACCGGCATCGACTGCACTCCCGCTTCCCTGCTTATTGATACCCAAGCCCCGCTTGACGTTCTGCATGCAACCGCTGATCACCGAATACGTGTGGTGACCCAGGTACTGGAAAACATTGCGTTTCGCTCTGAAATCACCAGCGATACGGTGGTGCTTTCAGACTTTGCACAGCTTCTGGTTATTCCGTTACGCGATGGGTGTGATTTGCTGGAGGTGATTGGTCGTCGGCTTCAGGCGCAGGTCGAAAGCTGATGGAGCTTAGGGCGTATAAAAGCGCCCTTTTCCGCATTCAGCTCGGTCAGCGGAAGCGATAAAACAGATCAAAAGCGAGGTATAAAGAGAGACGCAGCGATCCTTGATACCCGGAGAGGTAAATGACATGAACGATAAGTTCAACCCTGAGGATATGCCGGTCCTAAACCTCAACACTACGAGTACGACTCGTTATGAGGCGTCGCGCTTTCTCGATACCCCGGAGGCTATAGCAGCTTATTTGGCTGAACGTATGAAAGCCGATGATACGGAAAGTCTTATTCACGCTTTGGCCGAAGTCGAAAAACTTTAAGCCGCCAAAGATGCCGGGGTTAATCGCGAAAGCCTCTATAAGGTGCTGAAATCTGGACCAGTAAGGGGATGGACTATTTTCAAGCAAATGAATCCGCCCCTTTTTTCCCTTGGTTGATGAGACCTGCACGAACAGATCCCACGGCATACATTCGGCCTTACCTGTCATTTGCATCAGATTTGACCACCTATGACCGAACGAGAATGGCCTCATCCTATCGCTTTTCAATAAACGATCCGCCAAATAGATGGCTTTTGGCCGGATGGCTGATTAGTATCGGGATGCCTCGCCTGCTTGCTGGTGCAGCCGCCTCACAGCACTGAACCAAGTTTGACAGACGCCAGCCATCTCTCTTCGGAGGTTGCTGTCCGGGTCGCGACCAAGATCGCCGTTAAGGCTTCGCGGTCTCCCGAAGGTAAAGGGCACCGCTCGACTGCTGCGTCAATAACCGTAACTCTGTCTGTACGCTGGGGTCACCAGACGGTTAGCAGCTTTATTTTCAGCGCGGTGTCCGATGTTCAGCCGCACGGCGTGCGCTTGACCGCGAAACCCAAAAAGGTACGATTTTCACCTTGGCGGGGCCTTCGAAGGACAATGCGCGGTCGTGCAAAAACGTGCCACTCTGGCGCATAGCGCGAGCTTAACCGCGAGGCCCAATAAAGCTACGATTTATCGTGTTTTGACGGAATCTTTGGGGGTAATCATGCGTTTATGCAAAAACGTGCCAGCTTGGCGCTCGCCGCATCACGGAATTTCGTGACTGCGATAAGCCTCGCCTGCTTGCTGGTGCAGCCGCCTCACAGCACTGAACCAAGTTTGACAGACGCCAGCCATCTCTCTTCGGAGGTTGCTGTCCGGGTCGCGACCAAGATCGCCGTTAAGGCTTCGCGGTCTCCCGAAGGTTGAAGGTCCCCTGTAGCAGTTGGGTGAGAGTTCACTGGTGTCTCCCAACAAACAAGGAGTTTTTGTGGCCTCATCGCTTTACCGTAGGATTTACAGCGGGGATTCGTTGTATTCGGCTTGGAGGAAGGTCAAAGAAAGCGCCTTTTCTTCATCATCTGAAACTATCCGAAACGAAGCCAAGGATTTCGAGAGCCAACTCCCCAAGTCGCTTTCCGACATCCAGCGCGCGCTATCCAAAAAGACCTTTACCTTCCAAAAGCAGACCGGCGTGGCAAAAACCAAAGCCAACGGAAATTCTCGCCCGATTGTGCTTTCACCTATATCCAACCGGATCGTCCAGCGGGCTCTACTTGACGCGTTATCCCGTATTAAGTTCGTGAAAGAAGCGCTGGCTACCCCCACGAGCTATGGAGGCATAAAAGATAAACGGGTCTCGATGGCGATAGCCGACGCCAAAGCAGCCATTGCCAAAGGAGCCGCCTTCCATATCAGGTCAGATATCGCCGAGTTCTTCACTAGAATTGACAAGGCCCGTGTGATGACACTTGTGGCCCCTCACATCATATGCCCTGACACGCTTGCATTATTTCGAGCTGCGATCACCACAGACCTTGCGAATATTGACGTGCTTCGACGACAGGGCCTAGATGAGATTTTCCCCATAGGGGTGGAGGGTGTAGCTCAAGGATCTCCCCTATCCCCACTCATAGCCAATTTGTACCTGCATGATTTTGACAAGGCCATGAACGATAGTGAGGTCAATTGCCTTCGGTACATCGATGACTTCCTAATCCTCGGGAAGGACATGGGCTGTGTGGATCGTGCATTTATCAAAGCACAGACTGAGCTCAAAAAGCTCTCACTTGAAGCATACCGACCGTCAGCAACAAGCGACAAAGCGTCAAGGGGCCATACAGCTAAAGGATTCGATTTCTTAGGCTGCTTCGTTTCGGCAGGGTTGGTCCAGCCATCTACAGCTACGAGGGAGCGATTCAAGAAACGGATCAAATCCGATTTAGACGCATCGATACGCATGATGAAATTCAGTGTCGAAGCTGGAGATATATCCCCAAAGGGATCCTACTCTGGCGCGCTACAGAATCTCGACCGAGTAATCCTAGGTTGGGGAAAAGCCTTTTCCTTTTGCAGCAATGGCCAGTGGATAAAGAGCTTGGATGACTACATCACAAGTTCATTGGCGCAGTATGAAATAGAGAGAGCGAATCTCTTTCAAAAAACAAATGGCACGGCCCAGCGTAGGATGTTGGGGGTAAGGCTGCTTGCAGCGGTCCACTCGGAGCGTAGAGAAACGGAGTGACCGCTTTGGGTCGAAAGCCGCCAGTCGGCTGGGTTAGCTTCTGCGAAAGTTGGCCCGTATTAGGTCACGTCCTTTAAACCGGTAACCTCCATCAATCGGTTGCATTGGACGGCAGATATAGCAATTAGCTACTATTGGAGAGAGCTCATAAAGCGCCTCCGCTTCAGTCGTTTGAACAAGCCATGCTCTCCTCCAAACTGGCAGCTTGGAAGTGGTGTCTCTATCCTCTCCACCAGCGCGACAAGGACCGTTCAATGCACCACGACAAGGACGACCCTAAGGGTTACTACGCAGTCTTGGGTTTAACATCGATCGTCAGTGCTGAGCAAATCAAAACGGCATACCGCAGGCGCGCTATGGAGCTGCACCCAGACCGCAACCCCGGTAAAAACACGACTCAGCAATTCCAGCTTTTGAATGAGGCGTACGCAGTGCTCTCGGACTCTGTTTCCAAAGCGGAGTACGACACTCAGATTATTCATAGCAGCGCCGCAGAGCCCGAGACCTCTAAAGTACCAGACCCGATCGTATGCTCCGTCTGCGCAAAAGTATCAGCCCAGCCACGGGTGGTGGTGTTCCATTCCGTAAAGAGCTTTCTCTTGCTCACGATTCGTAAGCCCATCGCCGGCGTGTATTGCAGTCCCTGCGCACAAAAGCAGTCTATCAAGGCATCGGCAACCAGTTGGCTGCTCGGATGGTGGGGATTTCCATGGGGGCCGCTGTATACGGTCCAGGCATTGGTCATCAACATGTTCGGTGGATCACATCCGCCACTAGAAAACGCCAGAATGCTGGGTTACCAAGCATATTATTTCTACACAACCGGTCGTCCAGACCTAGCGCAGTCAATCGCCCAAAACGCGATGAAGTACTGCAAGAAGATCCCTACGACGCTTGGCCGCAATGCGGCAGGGATCAACGAAAGAGATAGCTTGACCAGCAACCTTGAAGCCTTCATAGATGAGCTGGGCGGCGACAAAGACAATCGCTTGAAAAGTAGTTGGGGTCTCATTCACGGCCGATTCTTCATCCATCTCGGCGCGATTGCTGCCGTGGCTGCGGCGATCACCATCACGGTAATTAATACGGCCGGGACGCATTATTCCCCTCCACGTGGTCCGATGCCGTATTCCGCTCAGGCCATTCCACCGGCAACCGCTGCAAACGGTTCAGCTACCAACACAGCTCAACGTCCTGTAAATGTCACCAATCAACGCGAGACTGCCGCGAAGAAGCCGGCCTACGTGCGGCCGAAAACCGCGCCCAATGGCCGACCATGGCCTCGTACTGCCAGTTACCTGGTAGGCGAGCCACAGACGCACAAAACCGGCCATTCAGAAGTAACCATCGACAATGGGCAGAACAACTCAGACGTGTTTCTAAAACTCGTTGCCCTACAAGGTGCGGTAGCCAGACCGGTAAGGCAGATTTTCATTCCCGCGCGAAGCCGCTTCACCATCAAGAATCTCACAGCAGGTGCTTATGACGTTCGGTATCGTGATCTGACGTCTGGTGGCCTTTCACGCTCCGAAGCAATGACGCTCACTGAAACGACGACTAGCAGGAACACCCGATACAGCCTTGTCACACTCACCCTCTACAAAGTTGCTAATGGCAACACTACGACTTACGGGCTTTCAGAGGACGAGTTCTAGAAAGTGTGGAACAGGTGTCGAACCTTAGATAGCTCATGCCTAAATCAATTTACCGTTCTGGGAGAATTGTGAGTAGGTAACTACCAGTGAATGGCAGGAAAATATTTAATGGCAACTGAGAGCGAAGTGAGTATCGGCGGGACGTACCTTGGAGGCACTCCTAAACGTGTCGGAGACCAACAGGCAATGCTATTTAATGCTTCCGATTTGGTTGCAGTGGGGGAAACCGGGGACAGACCACGATTTGGGTTCACCTATAATCGGACCGTCTCATAATCGTGGTCTGTCCCCGTTCCCCTCCTTATAGTCACAGATGACGCGAGAAGGCGCTACTAGAAAAAGGAACAGTTTTATTTAAAGTATAAAAAAATCCCTTCCCGTTTTGACGACTAGTCGGTTGATCAATGTCCTCAACTATCGAGGCAGAACCGCAATTTTCCTCCATCGACACGATCTCTAGGCAGCCTACCGCCACACTCAAGATCCAGCCAAGCTGTGACGACGCGTCGAATAAGTTCGCGCGCCTCAGTCAGTGTCATCAAATCCTCTTGAACAGTGGACTTATCTCGTTTTGATGCGCCATGACGACCAGAGATACGATTGTTCGCAGCCCTCTTGAACTCGTCTAGAGGCCGGCGGTCGGCAAGACCACTTCTCGTCAGCTTATCAAGGGTTGTTCCTCGATACCCCGCGATGTCCTCGAGTAGTCGATAGTAATCAGCCCAAGAGGGTCGACCTGCAATAACTGTGGCAGCGTATGCCGCAAGCTGATTACTCAACATGAAATCCACGCGACTTGGCATCAGTTGTTCAATAGACTCATGCCGCCTACTGACGATGGCTCGCGTAGGTAAATTTGGCACAACGGATTCGAAGCTCGCACCACCAGAGGCCCCCTCACTCATCCATGTCACAGATACCGGTACCACTGGCTTAAAATTGCTGTCCGTTAGAGCTGCGTATCCGTTGAGCGGCGCGATCATATCGTGGGCCGTCCAACCCATTTCTCTCGCGCCGTTCACTGAAATCAGTGGCAAGCAAGCATCTCCAGTCAAGTAAGTATCTCGGCAAGCTATATTTTTTACACGATCAAGCAGTCCGTCCTTCTCTCCGATCAAACGCGTCACAACATGAAAACCTGGGTATGCGCCTTCGGGAAAGAGCAAGCTGAGCGTGTACAGATCATCAACGTGACCATCGAGTTCGATCTTGACGGTAGTTCTGGTCATATCACTTTTCCTTGTTCGGCTCCGCCAACGATCAAACCTACGTGATAGCGGGCATGGGTGGTTGCACATGCGGAAAGGAGCAGGGCCAAACTCAGTAGGGGTAGTGCCTGGGGATGCGTCATAGGTAGGGCCGCTAAAGGAATGTTTAGATCACTGCTGGCTTTTTGTCATTATTGCACCCGCCTAAGTTCTGTATGAAAACCTTTGGAACCTCGTCGGAGCCTCTGGAGGCCTGACTTTCCGTAGAGTTCTCGCTTTTTTTGGCGAAGGACTCTGCCATGTCCAAGCGATACGAACTCGCCGCCACAGTCACTTGGGTGGTGTCAGTCTCGAGGCGTTTGAGCGCGCCTCATTATGAGGTCGGAAAATGTCTACCGGAGCGGGGGTAGTCCAGCTCACCTTTGGCAGATCTGATAGATCAAACCACTATGCTGGACTAAGCTGGGTTTCAGAAGTAGTCATGGGCTAATCGGCTTGTATTTTGACGGCACCCACCTAGCATGGTGCTGAAATACTATCATCAGAGCAGGGACGCTATGAAATACACCAAGCTGACCGCAGCAATCTCCGTCGCAGGGGCTTGCGCCCTCTCCTCATCAACTGGAATGGCTTTTGAAATAAACCCATGTCTACGTGTGCTGGTCTACAGCTCGAATTATCTAGATCAAGCACCGATAAGAGCCTGGAATCAGTGCAAGAAAACGGACTTAGTTGCAGGGTTTGCCAATGGCAAATACTCGAAGGGCACGGTCCATGAGCACATGACAAATTTTGCTATTGACGAATACCGCGGCGCAGATTTTGAAGGCTTCTTAGTCCGCAATAAACAGACGGACGATTCCAAACCAAGGCAACTCATTTTTGAATACATGAAAGACCCAGAGTGGAATAAGCCACCAAGCTCGCATCCTCACAAGACCCTTGCCATCATATATGGCAGTTGGTGGAATGATGACCCGTTGATGTACACCTGGGGTGAAAGCAAAGACTTCAGAGATGGACTGTGGAATCTGAGTGGCCAGTTCAAACCGGAATCTAAAAAGTACGCTGGGGGCCGTGAAGGCTGCGAAGTTGAAGGGAAGAATCACCTTGGCTGGAACTCTCACTATGGCAATCTTCAGTACCTCCACTTCATGTCTAGCCAAATGCCCGGCGATGCTAGTGATGAGGCCCAGCTAGAAGAGACCACAAGGTTGGCTCTCGCCTGGATTAGGTTTGCTTATGACGTGGCAACGGGGGATACACCCGTCGACTCACCACTCACACCGCAAATCGAAGCAAGCCTGGGACTACCGTCAATCGCTTTAAATCAATGCGTTGAACAAAAAAACGTAAAGATTCGGACGCTATTTGCCCGATCTGGCGTTCCTCTCGATGAACGAAATAAGCGCACCCATGATGTGGCGCTGGGCAGTATATTTCACATCTTCCAAGACTCTTTCTCCCCGGCTCACACCTGCCGGAAAGAGGAGGTTGTTGAAGGGAGTCATTACGCAGTCCTTACCCAGGCCTATAATTATCGAGTGCAGGCCAAGGATAAGCATGGTGGTGACGAGCACAGCTTCAACGATAAATATCCTGGCTGGCTTCTGACCTATGCCAGAAACGGGGATCACGTGTATTCCAATGATCCCATAGCTGTTGGAGCCTGGATGCTGAGCGCAGTAGACGCCAAGACCCCCTGGAATACTGTGGAAAGGCATCTTCGCGAGACCATTTTCAGAAAGCAGTCTGCCGGTGTTAACGACCAATCTCCTTGCATAGGGAAACGTGCCCTATGAAACTCCTATCCTTAACAAACCCATGCGCCTGAAGCCTGCCTAGAACACTGAATAGTCCCGGCCCCCCTAGAGGCTTTCATGCCTAATTGTGAGTCCGCTTTTGGCCGATTTATGCCGCTGCTGATCGGCTGCAATGGGTCGATTGCTACCCGTCTCCACCGGCAGTAATCGGCCCAAAGTGTGTAAAAATGCACTTATGCACTGTCGGCGCGCGACAAAAAGGGGACGGATCTATTTAAAAGCAAATAAATCCGTCCCTTTTCTCGCCCTGAGCATCGCCGGGACCGTCATTACTGACATCCAAGAATGATCAATCCCGAGGCGCACGACCCGACTACCAGCACCGTTGGGCTCAAGCCTCCGATCGCGTTTCACCTCAAACGCTCTCACCGTCACTGATATGAATACCAAGATCGTAACGACCCGATGCAAGATGCGATTTAAGCGTCAACGCCGGGATGTCGTAATCGCCGTGATTCTGGCGACGAAATGGCAAGGGTTGATCACTGAAGAGCGTATTCAAGCGAGCGGCATAAGCCGTGCAAATGGATTGGAACCGGGCGGCGTCCATCTTGCTGGTCTTATAGATTGGGAAGGCCGGCATGACCGTGAAGCCAGGATAGAAAAGCACTCCATGCTGGATAGGAAATAGCAGGTCATCCAACGCGCCGTTCACCCCTCGGCCACTGTAGTGGGATTCCCAACCGCCCATTGTGACCACCAACATGGCGCGCTTGCCGGTCATGCTGCCTTCGCCGTAGCGATCGCCCCAGTGGTTTTCGCTATGTTCGCCGACACCATAGGCAAACCCGTAGGCGTAGACGCGTTCGATCCAGCCCTTGAGAATCGCGGGCATCGAGAACCACCACAGCGGAAATTGAAAGATGACGGCATCGGCCCAGCGCAATTTGGCCTGCTCTGCCTGGATGTCCGCCGGTTGGCTGTCAGCGGCAAATACACGCTGGGATTCAAGCGCTGGGTTGAAAGGCGTTTCTGCGTCATAACCTGGAGCGTCGTCCGGATCGAGGGACGCTTTCCACCGCATGCCGTAGAGATCTGAGACTTGGACCTCATGGCCTGCTGTTTCCAGGTGAGTGATCGCAAAATCCTTGAGCGCGCCATTGAGCGAACGCGGTTCGGGGTGGGCGTAGATCAGTAGTATTTTCATGAGGGCTCCGCGTTGAATGTGTCCCTCAGCGTAAGCATGTATCCGCTATGATAGAAATGAATTCCCGAAACACATGGTATTTGCATGCACAATAGCTTGCGCCGTCTGGACCTTAATTTGCTGGTCACATTGGATGCCTTGCTGGCCGAGCAGAATGTGACGCGGGCAGCGCGCTTGCTCAATCTCGCGCAACCGACCGTCAGCCTGCAACTGGGCAGGCTGAGAGATCTTCTTGATGATCCGCTTTTGCTGCCTGGCCCCCGAGGGATGTCGCCCACCGAGCGAGCTCGCGAATTGCAGGGGCCCCTGCGTGACGCGTTGGCCGCGCTGGAAAGCGCACTGAGTCCTGTTGCCGCTTTTGAACCCGGACGGTCCCATCAAACGTGGAAGATCGCTGCCAGTGATTATGCGACGACTGCCTTGATCTGGCCGTCGCTCTCGCGGCTCAGGCGCCTGGCCCCGTACACGCGGTTGGCGCTTATGAATAAACCGACTGTCGACTTTGCCAAGGATCTGGAAAACGGCCTTATCGATCTGGCGCTGCACACCCGCGATGAAGCGCCGCCCAAGTTGCGTCAGCGCTCCTTGATTCACGAACGCTATGTGCTGGCGGCGCGGCGCGGCCATCCGGCGCTGGCAACCAAGCTGTCGCTCAAAGCGTTCTGCGCGCTTGAACATGCCGTCATGTCACCTGATGGCGCCGGCTTCGTTGGCAGTACCGACCACGCGCTGGCAGCTGAAGGTCTGGAACGGCGAGTGGTATTGTCCGTGTCCAATTTCAACTCGCTGGTCTCAGCATTGGTGCACAGCGATTTGGTTGCGGTGGTGCCGGAAAGGCTGGTGAAACATGAGCCAGCGCTTCACGTCCAGGCACCTCCGCTGGCCATTCCCGGGTTTGAAATGCTGATGTTATGGCCCGAGCGACTGCATCGCGATCCTGCCCATATGTGGCTGCGCGACCTTATTGCTTCGACGTTGGAAACAACCGGCGCGCAGAAATAAATGAACCGGACAATGAAACGATGACGACGCCCCCCTGCCCCATGTCCCGTTAATAATGTGCAAGTCACTCCAAGGAAGAAGCTAATGTCCTCCGATCCCCTATGCCTGGTTTTCGTACCCGCCCTTGCAGCTGTACTCACAGCAGCCGAGTCCAAAAAAGGCGCCCCACTCACCGAACTCGAAGTCTGCAACATCCGAGACCAGGCCACCTGCATTGCAGTAACCTTCGCCACCGCGCTGGCGATGGAACAAGGGCGGGGCTATGCGGATATCGTTGCCGAGGATTGCTGGAACGAGTGGCAACGGTTACGCCTCTCGATTCAACCAAGCCCACGTTGAGGGGCTGACACCCCAGCCATTGAACACCCCGCCTGGAGCCTTTTATGCCTTCCACCTCACGTGACGACGCCCGTATTGAGCGTCGTCTCATCGCCACCCTGACCGAAGCCTGTGAAACCGGCAAAACTGAAATCCCGGGCTTCGCCTGGCTGACCCACACGGTCGACTATCGCGCCTTTCCTCAAAGCCTGCGCGTGATCTGGATCTTCGACAGCCGCGCCAGCCAGGAACACGCCCTCTCAACGGGGGCAGACAAACGCATGCGTGAGCTGACCGCCGCCGCCCTGAACGACGCCGGCGTACACGTCCCCCACATGGCCCGCTGCGTCAGTTTCGACTCCGAAGAAGAATGCCGCCTCCGGCATGGCGGCGACTGGCGCCTGCGCCTGGCCAAGGTACACACGACCAACACGCCTGCGAGCCATCGATGACCCACTGCTGCGGGCTCATTCTCGACAGCACTCGAGAAGACATCTGGACAGGTCATCTTGCGAACTGGAAGTCAGCTACGCCCGGAGTAACGGGTTGCTTTCGGCCAAAAGCGGACGATGTCTCCCCCCTTTTTTCTGATCACATGAGGCAGGCTTACAGCCAACACGACCGATGATTGTTTCCATTAGAAATTTCTTTCCAGAAGACAAGCCGCTGGTCGATCAGGTAGTGCGTGATGCCTGGATAGAGCTGGCCACCGCCATGCCGGGGTGGAATGAGCTCGCTCCGCGACTCGGGGCGCTTACCGCCAATGCTGCTCTCAGCGAAGTACTTGTCGCAGAACTGGACGGCGAAATAGTCGGCGCGGCCGGCTACGTCGGTCCAAACCAGCCCAAGCCCGACTTTTTTGCGCCCGAATGGCCGATAGTACGGTTGATGTCAGTTGTGCCGAAAGCACGGGGCCATGGCGTTGGCCAGGCTCTACTCGACGAATGCATCAACCGCGCGAAGCGCGATAGCACGACGTTAATCGCATTACATACAACCCCGATAATGGAAGCTGCGCAGTACTTATACCAGCGAGCCGGCTTCGGGGTGGTGCGCAATCTGCCAGACATGTTTGGCGTGCCTTATGTGCTGATGACCCGACTGTTTTAACCTGTTGGAATAGTCACGAAGCAGGTAAAAACGGCACGCTGCAAGGTCCGCAAGAGTCGATTGCAGCCCTTCGCGACAGGCAGAAATCGGCCAGGAGCGGACGTTTAGAGCAGAGAAATAAATCTGTTCTCTTTTCCCAAAGGACATCACCGCGGCGTACGCAGGGCTATCGCGTGGTGCGCGCAGCGCTCTCTACAAAGGCACCTGAGCACTTGGCGCCGCGCAATGAGGTGAAGCATGGACTTCGCGTACGCTAATGTTATGCCTGAACCAATGCATTAAAGAACCACTTGTAGAGTTCCGGTGGGTGGTATTGGGGAAAATACGCAACTAGCACGGTTGAAGTTACAAGCACCAGCACCACCAACAGCGCGGTAAGTAGCTTTACCAACGTCGAGAGAGTTGGATTGGGCGGGCCGTATTTATTGATCGCTTTACGCCCCGGCAGCATGATGAGCGGAAGCGTTATCACAAAGCCGATAACAGGGAACACGAAGAGAATTCCCCATATCGGACTCCAGCCTAGATCACGTGCCCTGCGTACCAGTAGAGACACATCGAGCAGGATGGCAGGAACGACAACGGTGACACCGACTATCAGCAAAACCACCAGTTGATGGCGCAACCCCACCATAAAGAACCACAGCAAAATGCCCGGAAGAACCAGCACCAAGGGCACACGAATCAGCCAGAAGCGCGTCAGAGAAATACGCCCGGAAAAATCCAAAATCTTGGGGTTTGAAAACGTGACAACCTCGTCGTCAATCAGTTGAGCGTCGCCCAGTTGGTATGGGTTTTCGATTTCGCTGCTGATACTGCCGAAAACGGGTTCTATCCTGGCCATTTAGTGCTATTCCCTTGTGTTTGATGGTGCTATTCACGTCACAACGTTTTCGCCTCATATCTAATCGAAGGCCGGTATCAAACTCAAGGGAAAAGACGCTATCGTGTAAGGGGGGCTGTGTGCACCACAGCATGTGTGGGTCTGTCCCATGGTGCGCGCAGTACAACTTATGAAGTGTTTTGCCGCTAGTAGGAAGACGGGTCATGTCCCTACTCTGAACGACGGCTTCTGGCCCAAAGCCACCAGTCACGAACGGCACCGTGATGGCTTTCTAGCAACCAAGTCGAGATATCCATATGAAACCCAATCCGACAATCGATAACGTATTACGCGTCGCGTTGGTGACAGGATCCACTTCCGGTATCGGCGCAGCCATTGCACGTGTACTAAGCCGGGCAGGCTATGCCGTGGTGCTCCATTCGCGAAATTCCGCAGATACAGGACGCGCTATGGCTGCCGACATGAAGCAGGCTATTTACGTGCAAGCTGATCTTGCTTTAGAAGCTGACAGGGTCAGGCTTATTAACGAGGCGATCGCCGCGTGGGGGCAGCTCGACGTATTGGTCAATAACGCCGGCATTAGCAGAGTCATTCCGCACAGCGACCTTGCCGCGGCCAACTCGACGGTGTGGCACGAACTTAACGAGGTTAATGTCGTGGCGCCGTTCCACCTGGTCGCATTGGCCGAGTCGGCATTGCGCGATGCCGCCCGTTACCGTCGAGCGGGTTGCGTCGTAAACATCAGTTCCCATGCCGGTATCCGTCCTAAGGGCGCATCGATTCCCTATGCGGTAAGTAAAGCTGCGCTTAATCACATGACCCGCTTGCTCGCGGTATCGCTGGGGCCAGAAATTCGCGTAAACGCTGTGGCGCCTGGCTTGGTCGACACGCCTCTGACCGCAGAGTGGACAGATGCCCAAGAGTTGTGGCGAACTCGCGCACCTATGCGCAGGGCCGCTAGCCCAGACGACATCGCAAAAGCTGTTGTCATGCTGGTCGAGTCGGACTACTTGACCGGCGAGATACTCCTCTCAGACGGCGGGTTGAATCTGACCTAGGCTAGCGTGCTCCGGTGTAGCAGGTGAGAAGACGGGTCACTCTGTAATCAAGTTAGCCAATGCATCGTGATCGCTGGGAGGGAACTTGGCACCGAAAGCTATTCTGTTCGATCTGGACAACACACTCACTCATCGCGCGCTCAGCATTGACCGCTACGCTGAGCGGTTTCTGCATGAGTTCAAGATTGAAATCGCTGAGGCAGACAGCCGTCAGATCTCTCATCTGATCGCGCGCATCGACAACGGTGGGTATCTGCGACCGGAATCGGAATATTCTTCCATCCGTGAGGCGGTTGGGTACACGTTAGCCCAGGAGCTGAAGTGGACTGGGCCAGTCGATCCCAAGCGATTAATTACACACTGGATGGAACACTTCCCGAGCGCCGCGGTTGAAATGCCAGGCGCTAGCGCGATGGTTCAAGCGCTGCATCGCAAGGGTATCGCCATGGGCGTCATTTCCAACGGCGCCGAGCATTCGCGACGGCAGACTTTGGCGGCACTGCCTTTCGGCGAAACCATTGAAACGATGATTTGCTCTGAGGCGTGCGGCATTGCGAAACCGAAGTCTGAGATATTCCATCTGGGAGCCCAGGCGCTGGGCGTTCGTCCTGAGCATTGCTGGTTTGTCGGTGATCACCCAAAAAACGATTACCTGGGTGCTACAGCCGCCGGAATGATTGCCGTCTGGTTGAGTGGATTCCATCCGTGGCCAGCGAGCATAACGCCAGCGGAGCGGTCCATTAAAACATTGGAAGGACTCCTGGACATGCTTGCAACCTAGCAACGGTCCACCGCTTACATCCGGTGATGCTCCAGCAAGAAATCCACAAACAACCGCACCCGCGCCGGCATTGCCGAGCCACCTACGAACACCGCATGAATCGGCTCCCGATCACCAGGATTCCACTCTTCCAGCAGCCGTATCAGATCGCCGCGCTTTAGGTCCTCGCTCACGGTGAACTCGCCGATACGCGCAATGCCGGCCCCGACTCGCGCAAATTGTGCCAGCGCTTCACCGCTGCTGCATTCGATGTTGCCGCTGACCTTCAGGGAAAACTCTCGTCCGTCGCGGATGAACGGCCAGTTGGGTTCGGCACGGCGGAAGTTGAAGCGTAGGCAGTTGTGCCGCAGCAGGTCTTCCGGTTCCTGGGGGGTGCCGTGGCGTTGCAGATAGTCGGGCGAGGCCACCACTACCTGTCCGGTGTCGCCGATCCTGCGCGCGGTCAGCGGGCTGTCGGGCAGATGACCAAAGCGCACCGCCACGTCGGCCTGGCCGCCGAGGATGTCGACCACTTCGTCGCCGAGGGTGAGGTCGACGACGATGTTCGGGTAACGGGCGCTGAACGCTGCCACCAAGGGAACAATGGCCAGCCGTCCATGGCCAAGGGCGGCGCTGACCCGCAAACGGCCCCTGGGTACGCCCTGGTCGGCGATGGCTTCTTCGACCTCGGCCATGTCGGCCAGGATACGCCGGGCGCCGCGCAGGAACGCCTCGCCCTCGGCGGTGAAGGTGATCGCTCGGGTGGTGCGCAGCAACAGGCGGGTGCCAAGGCGTTGTTCGGTACGCGCGATGATCCGACTGACCGCCGAGGGTGTCAGCCCCAATGCACGCGCGGCGGCTGAAAGGCTGCCTTCTTGCGCCACGGTGGCGAACACGCTCATTTCACCTGACCTGCCGTTGAAGTCCATTTGTGCCTCTTACGCAAAGGTGATTGCCAAAAATGCTATCTACCGCCTGAAAAAGTTGGATCGTAGCATTGGCGGCATAGATAAGGAGCCTTCCATGCGTATCAATCCACCACTTGTCGCACTCGCCATTGGTGCCTTTGGCATCGGCGTTACCGAATTCGCCCCCATGGGCATGTTGCCGGGCATCGCTGCGGATCTCGGCGTTTCCATTCCCGCTGCGGGTCTGTTGGTCAGTGCTTACGCCCTGGGCGTGCTGCTTGGCGCGCCGCTGATGACCCTGACCACCGGCAGGATTCCCCGGCGCTATCTGCTGATCGGGCTCATGGCGATTTTCACCCTGGGTAACCTGATGTCAGCCTTGGCGACCGATTACTACAGCCTCATGGTCGCCAGGGTGGTGACCTCACTGAACCACGGTGCGTTCTTTGGCGTTGGCTCGATCGTCGCGGCCAGCGTGGTCGCCCCAGAGAAGCGTGCCGGGGCGGTCGCGGCCATGTTCATGGGCCTGACCCTGGCGACCATCGGCGGCGTGCCGCTGGCCGCCTGGTTTGGCGAACTGTTCGGCTGGCGCACCGCTTTCTGGGGTATTACCGGCCTAGGCGTGGCGACCATGGCCGCGTTGTGGTTCGCCCTGCCCAACCTGCCGGCGCCGCAAGGCGTCGGTGCACTGGCCGAAATTCGGGTACTGGGCCGTGGTCCGGTGCTGGGGGCGTTGGCCCTGACCGTCGTCGGCTCGGGTGCCATGTTTACCGTCTTCACCTACATCGCGCCGATCCTCAGCAGCGAGACCCACGCGTCCACCGCCTACATCACGGCCATGCTGGTGTTGTTCGGTGTGGGGTTGACGCTGGGCAACATGTGGGGCGGCAAGGCCGCCGACCGCTCGATAGACCGCACCCTGATCATTTCGCTGAGCGTGCTGATTCTTGTCTTGCTGGCGTTCACCGTACTGATGCGTTGGCCACTGCCGGCCGCCGTGGCCATCCTGATATGGGGTATCGCCAGCTTCGCCCTGGTGCCGCCGCTGCAGATGCGCGTCATGGAAGCGGCCAAGGACGCGCCCAACCTGGCCTCGGCGGTGAACATCGGCGCCTTCAACCTCGGCAACGCGATTGGTGCGGCGCTCGGGGGAGCGGTGATCAATGCGGGGTTGGGGTATCCGGCGATTTCCCTGGCCGGGGCGGCAATGGCGGGGTTGGGTTTGCTGATGGTGTTGGCTTTTGCCTGGCGCTCCAGAGCGATTGCAGCTGCGGTGGTGTGAGGATGATGTGAGGGGGCTGTTAGTCGCCATTGAGGCGCTCAAGCAGCCCCTTTGAAATGACAATCAAGCCCTGCGCTTGGCGCAATACTCCAGCATGAGCTGAATGACCGCTGCCACAATCGTCTGATCCGCATCGGGCGAGGTGAACAGCCGACATTGGGCATCCGGCAAATCCGGCAACCCATGTTCTACCCCAATGACCGCCAATCCTTGCCCCAACTGACTCAGTGGCATGGGCGCTACCGCGAAGCCTGCCAAGGCCGACGCCCGTAACCCGGCCGTGCTGCTGCACAACATCACTGTGCGTTGGGCGATCCCCGCCTGCGCCAGCCTTGTCAGCGCGGCCTCGCGATAAGGGCACGGCTCGGGGAACAGGGCCAGCGGCAACGGCGTGGGTAACCGCGCGACGGGTTGCGCCGACCAGGCCCACACCAGCGGCTCTTGCCATAGCAACAGCCCTGCTTCGCTGGTTTCGCACAGCGAACCGATGACCACCTCCAGATGCCCTTGCTTCATCAGCGCCAGTAACGTCCCCGGAATGTTTACCTGCACCTCGATCTCCATCCCGGGGTACTGCGCCGCAAAATCCTGAACAGTGCGCAGTAATCGAGCCTCGACAAAATCTTCGGACACCCCGATCCGCAGCCGTCCATGAAACGGCGTGCGTGTCAGGTCTGTCCAGGCATCACGGTTGAGCGCGAGGATCGTGCGCGCATAAGAGACCAGACGCTCGCCATCGGCCGTCAGTTGCTGGGAACGGGTGGTGCGCGTCAACAGGGGTTTACCAATCTGTTCTTCCAATCGCCGCACGTGGCCACTGACCGCAGATTGAGTCAGGTGCAGCTTCTGGGCGGCGCGGCTGAAGCCGTCTTCATCGACGACCGTGACCAATGTCTTGAGCAGCAGAGCATCGAACATAGTTTTATACGTGATCAATCGAGCTGTAATTTACGATTTATATTTCAATTACAACTATGTTGCAATGCTCCCACCTGCCCTGCCCTCATTCAAGGTGCGTCATGACGACTCTTCTCCATATTCAGTGCTCTCCACGCAAGCAGCGTTCGGCCTCCCTTGAAGTCGCGCGCAGCTTCATCGCGCGTTATCAAGCCAACACCCCGGACACCGAGATCATCACCCTCGACCTCTGGGACATGGCCCTGCCGGAATTCGATGATCTGGCCATGGAGGCCAAATACGCCGGGCTCAATGGCACGCCGTTGACCACCGCACAACAAGAGGCCTGGAACACCTTAGAAGCGTTGGCAAGTCACCTGCACCGTGCAGATGTTCTGGTGATGTCCGTACCGCTGTGGAATTTCAGCATCCCGTACAAACTCAAGCACTTCATCGACCTGGTATCGCAGAAAGACATCCTGTTCAGCGTTGACCCGCAACGCGGTCTGGAAGGCATGTTGCACAATAAACTCGCCGTGGTGATGTACGCCCGCGGCCTGGATTTTTCGGCGCAGTCGAGCACACCGGCGGAGCGCTTCGACTTCCAGAAACCGTACGTGGAAGCCTGGCTGAAATTTATCGGCGTCACGGATGTGCATTCGGTGATTGTGGAGAAAACCATCCTGGGGGAAGACGTCGATCGGCACGCGCGTGAGGCCGCGACTCAGCAGGCCAGGGACCTGGCAGACAGCTTTATCAGCACCTGATGATCGATGAGAAGAAGGCTGAAGATCCGGCGTGCGGGCGTTTGAAGGATTGGCTGGTTGCTCAGTTCAAGTGAAGTCAATGAACTTACCCTTGCCTGACAATATCAACCGAGATCTCCACCGCCGCAATCGTGCCTCTGTTCTCAAGCCAGTGCGTGGTGTTCCTGTCCTCGGGCCAGCCCACTCCCGGCCCGTAATCCGTGGCGACGCCATTTCGATGGTCAGTGATCGTGCCTTGCAGGATGTAGACGGTGCCTGGTCTGTCGACATGGTTGTGGATCGGCCCGAAGACGCCTCCAGGCTCGATGGTCACCCTGCGCATCCTGAGTTGGCGCCCGGCCATACCCTCGATCTCAGGCCCCAGGTCAATCGTCGACAGTAACGTCACCGTCACCCCTTTCGTCTCAGGCGCCACCTGTTCGTTGCTCATCGCGCGCTCCCAACATTACCTACAGGGCCTAACTAGAAGTAAAGACCCTGAAAGGTGTGATCAGTTGGAAGGCGACAAAGGGTCGATTGCCAGCCTTAGCAACAGGCCGTTGTAGGCCCAGGCTGTGTAAAAACCTATCCCTGCTTTTTGAGCTAGGTATCAAAATCCCAATCTGATACCTCCAACTACTGCGCAACCGCAAAATCGAACGTGTGCTCTTGCAGGCTCGTTTTGATCAACTCGGCCAGTTGCTGGATGGCAGGCGTCGAGTCTTCTCCACTGCGGTGAAGCACATAGCCAAGGCTTGGTACGGCCGGCAAGCCGGAAACGACGGCGAGATGACTCGGCAGCCCGATGCGAGTTCGCAGCGTCAAGCCCAAGCCGGCGGCGACGGCCGCCCAGATACTCGCGACGCTGGGGCTGGTCAGGGCGATTCGCCAGGGAATTTGCGCGGCATCCAATGCCTGTGTGGCAGCGCTACGCAATACGCAAGGCGCGTCGAACATGATCAATGGCAGCGGTGAGTCAGCAAGGCGGGTCAGTGACGGCATGTCACGGACCCCGATCCAGTGCATCTGTGTTTCGCCCAGCCGCGTGGCATAGGGCGACGTATGCCCTGTGTCCCATGTCAGGGCCAAGTCCAGACCAGCACTTTCGACCAACGCAAGCAGTTCGGCGTTGCGCGCGATCCTGACCTCGAGAATCACCATCGGGTACGTCTGGACGAAGCGTCGAAGGATCTCGCTCAGTAAATGTTCCCCAAAGTCTTCTTGAAGCCCGAGGCGAATTGTCCCCGCGGCTTGGCTTTCATGCAGGGCCTGGAAAATGCCGTCGTTCAGTTCCAGTAACCGACGGGCATGACTGAGCAGTGATTCACCTACGGGCGTCAAGACTAACCCTCGACCGGATTTGGCCAGCACCGGAGTACCGATCTGCTCCTCGAGCTTCTTCAATTGAGCGCTCACGGCAGAAGTCGATCGACCGAGACGATCCGCCGCTTTGGCAAAGCTGTTGAACTCCACGCCGGTGACGAAAGTACGCAATACATCAAGATCGAAGGTCGGACGGCGCATTGAATAGTCCACTAATTTGGGATGATCAACCCTATTAAATCTGATATTCGGAACTATCGCGACTTGATAGTTTTCCCCCCTGTCGCTTTAGCCATGGGAGTAACTGTTATGCCGTTTTCACGTATTTCACTGCACCGGGGGAAGTCGGCCGAGTATCTACAAGCATTGTCCCAAGGGCTGCACGATGCCTTGGTTGATAGCTTCGAGGTGCCGAAGACCGATCGCTTCCAGGTCATCCACCAACATGAAGTGGGCGAGTTGATATTTGATCCCGACTACCTGGGCGGACCGCGTAGCCATGACTTTGTGCTGATCACGATTACCGCCGGCCGCCCTCGAAGCGTCGAGACGAAACAGCGTTTCTACCGCGATCTGGTCGAGAAATTGGGGCGGGCGCCAGGTCTCAACGCGGAGGATGTCATGGTGGTGATCACCACTACGGCCAGCGATGAATGGTCGTTTGGTGGTGGCCGGGGCAACTAGCCTTCAGGTTTGTGCTGGGTATGACGGCCATCGTGGATGGCTGTACGGTGGCGGTGCACCCTGCGCATCGCCTACTCCAAGCGCAACGAACTTTATCGCCCAGATGAATCCTGTGATACTTAATGCGAATCACTCTCGTACGAATTAGTATCCAAGGATCTATTCATGTCGACTTGTGCCACCCCGCCGCGTCACTTCACCCCTGCCCGCAATCTTCTGGCCATGGCTATTTGCATGGCCTCCCTGGCTCCAGCCTTTGCCGATGACAACAGCGCCATCCCACCCGCCACCCTGGAACTAGACGCAACCGAGGTCTCCGGGAGCGGCCAACTGGGGAGTACCACGGAAGGCACCGAGTCCTACACCACCGGTGCGATGTCGACCGCGACCAAACTTCCACTGACGATGCGTGAAACCCCACAAGCCGTCACCGTCATTACGCGCCAGCGCATGGATGACCAGGCGATGACCGACATCAACGACGTGGTCAAGGCGACGCCCGGTTTGTTCCTGGACTTTTCTGGCGGTCCTGGTCGGCAGACTTATAAGGCGCGCGGTTTTGAAATCGACAACTTGATGTATGACGGCATCCCGAGTGGCTACGACGGCGTTAACGTCGGTTCCCAGCCTAACTTGGCGATGTTTGATCGAGTCGAGGTGGTGCGCGGTGCCACCGGCCTGGTGACGGGTGCAGGCAACCCTTCGGCCGCCATCAACCTGATCCGCAAGCGGCCATTGGCCGAGCAGAAAGTCACCCTGACCGGTGCCGCTGGCAGTTGGGACGACTACCGTGGCGAGGTCGATGCCTCCAGCCCGCTCAACGACAGTGGCACGTTGCGCGGCCGGGTCGTGACCTCTTACCAGGACGCCAACAGCTTCATCGACAATGTCGAGGAGGATCATGGCTTGTTCTATGCGGTCACCGAAGCGGACTTGAACGAAGACACCACCCTGACCCTGGGGTTTTCCCACCAGAAGGACAAGACCAATTACTTCTGGGGCTCTTCGATGATCGGCCAGGACGGCCATCATCTGGACCTGCCACGCTCCTACAATCCGGGGACGGATTGGGAGAACAAGGATCAGGAGATCAACACCGTATTCGCCGAAGTCCGTCATCGCCTGGCCAACGACTGGAACCTTCAGGTCAACGCCAACTACTCCGAACAGAACGCGTTGTTCTCCGGCTCTTATCAATCGCGCTGGGACAACAACACCCTGGCCCGCACGGTCTACCAGGCCGACTTCGATGAAAACCAGGCCGGCGTAGACGCCTTTGCCAGTGGGCCCTTCGAGGCGTTCGGGCGCAGCCATGAACTGGTGGTGGGCGCCAGCAAGCGCATCTACGACATGACCACCCACAACTACAGCCCGTACGACATGAACTGGCCGATCAATGGGGGTAAACCGAACTTCGTCCACACCAACAACCAGCGCGAAGTGACCACCCAGGACGGCGTCTACCTCACCACACGCCTGAGCCTGGCCGACCCGTTGAAGCTGATCCTCGGCGGACGCCTGGACTGGTACGACTACGATAACCGTGATGGCGACACCGACTACAAGGTCACCCGTAACCTCACCCGTTACGCTGGCTTGATCTACGACCTGGACGACCACCACTCGGTCTACGTCAGCTACAGCGATATCTTCACGCCGCAGCGCGAAAAGGATACCTCGGGTAGCCCGGTCAAGCCGATTGTCGGCAAGAACTACGAGGTCGGCATCAAGGGCGAATATTTTGATGGCGCGCTGAACGCGAGCGTGGCGCTGTTCCGCGTCGATCAAGAGAACCGCGCGGTGAAGATCCCCCCGGCAGACTGCCCACAGGCAGAATGCTACGAAGCCTCCGGCGAGATTCGCAGCCAGGGTATCGACTTCGAATTGCAAGGCGCCTTGACCGAAAACTGGCAAGTCGGCGGTGGCTACACCTATGCGCGAACACACACCATCAAGGATGCCGCCAACCCGCAGAACGTAAACAAGCAGTTCGACACCGACACGCCGGAGCATCTGTTCAAGCTGACCACCAGCTACCACTTCCAGGGCCCGCTGGAAAAACTGCGCGTGGGCGGCAACGTCTCCTGGCAGAGCCGCCTGTACAACGACATCCCGCTGGCTGATGGCAGCAAATACCGCCTCGAACAGGGCAGCTACGCGATCACCGACCTGATGGCCGGCTACCGGGTCAGCCAGAACCTGGACTTGCAGGTCAACGCCAACAACATCTTCGACCGCCGGTACTACTCGACCATCGCCAACTCCGTGAGCTATGGCGGTGATTCCTACGGCAGCCCACGCAACATGATGCTGACTGCCAAGTACAGTTTCTAAAGGAGGCGGATTTTGTCTGGTCTTGAACCAGGTTCATGCCTGTTTCAGGGCCAGGCCCAGCACATGAAATCGTCTCTTTCTCTGTCCGGACGAAGGTCTTTCCAGCGGGTTATGAAAGAAGCGCTCTCAGTTGTGCTGGAACGGCGACCACCTCTTTGGTTTCCGGCGAGACACATACATGAGTGACATTTGCCACAAAAGATAAGGGCCCATCAACAACAAACCCTTCGACCAGAAACGTGAACGAATGGACGCCCACCTTCGCCACACTGACTTTGATAGATAACTCATCATCCCACGTCAAAGGCACCAGAAACTCCATTGACATGGCGCGTACCGGCGGCAATATTTCAAAGCCCATGAGTGTTCTGAGCCCGGGCGTGCCCAGCCACTTATCAAGTGCTACGTAGATGGCCTCTACTGAAAAATACGAAAATCGCGGCGTGTAAACCACGCCTGCCGGATCACAGTCGCCAAATAAAATCGTTCTACTGACGAAAACCGCATGAGGCATTGGTCTCTTTCCCTTTAGTTATTCGAGCCTTGGTACGTATTTTTGTCGCCGCCATCAAAGCTCAAACCGTATCCGGCTCTCACGACGCTGTGCCGGTGGCAAATCCTCGCCTAGCCTTACCGCCGCCAGTAGCTGCTCGACACCGACATGTATGGCATCGGCTTGCACATTGGATGGCTTGAAGTCCGGTGCGTTATCAAGGCCTTGGCGGTGTGCTTGAATGATCTTCACGTCTTGGCGAATGACGATGCGGGTGTACAGATGGATGAACGGACGCAACATCCGCAGTACCCAACGGGGTAGGCGGAAGCGGTAGGCGATGTAGGTATAGACGCGCGACTGACGTGAATCGATTGGCGTGATTTGACTGATGATCAAAAA
The DNA here is from genome assembly GCF_052114545.1 of Pseudomonas sp. KB_12. Lineage (NCBI taxonomy): Bacteria > Pseudomonadati > Pseudomonadota > Gammaproteobacteria > Pseudomonadales > Pseudomonadaceae > Pseudomonas > Pseudomonas sp. KB_12. Next base: position 111,740 of record NZ_JBFREY010000008.1, read on the forward strand.
AGCCGAACGCTCGCCCCACTGGTAGTCGCAGCGCGTGACGTTGGGCGCAAAAAAACGATCCGTGTGAACCAGCGGTTCGCCGTCGGGATTACTCAGCCAGTTCATGACACCAATCTTGTCCCCGTCATCGTGATAGGTCACTTCAATGCTCCGCGCTTTACACGCGAGCGTGGCGTCCATCGAACGACCGGTGCTGGATCTGAAGATGCCCTCGTGCACGAATACGGTATGCGGCACGTCCATGAAGTTCTGCACCAGGCTGCCTACGTCGGCCTCAAAGGTGTTGATCATGAAATAGCTCTGCCAGCGCTGGTCAGCGTAAGCCGGCAGCCTGAACAGGGGCTTGGCCTGCGGGTCACCTGCACCGGTGTATACCCAGATCAAGCCATCAAGTTCCTGCACGGCAAAATGACGCTGTTTATACCGATACTCGCCTGATGGCGATGAGCACTGTTTATCGCCAACACTGGGGATATGAACCACGTGCCCTTGGGCATCGTAGCGCCAGCCATGGTAGGGACAGACGAGGCAATTATCGGAAATCTTGCCGGCGGACAATCGGGTTCCCCGATGCACGCATTGGTCCAGCAACGCCGCTACCTGCCCATCACCCTGACGAAAAAGCACCAGGTTCAGTCCGAGGATTTTTGCCCTGTAAGGTGTGTTCTTACGCAGCTCTTTCTGAGCGCAAGCCACATACCATTGTTCGAGGGTTGCATCGCAAGGGGTCTCGAAGGTGGTATTTAAAGATGCCGACATGAGCTTTCCGTTAGCGCGAGAATGGCATCGGCTGTCTCGAGCCGATTGATAAGTGGGCGCGGTTTGACGTCACCGGCGCGGATACCGCTTAACTCCGCCGCCTGTTGCAGTACTTGAGCCAGCACATCAGCGCTGCCTTTGAGCAAGCGAACCCGAAGAGGCCCCAACTGCCCAAGCCTGCGTGCCTGATTGTAATGAAAGGCGTTGGACAGCTCCGACTCGACCGCCAGCGCCAGTGCGCTTGCATCCAGGTCTTCAGGTGTCGCCACCAGCGCGAGGTAATGCGGTGGCATCGCCGAAGCATTGGGGATCAGGCAAGCAGCCCCTGTCGTGGTGATGCAACGGTCAAATATGCTCTGCACGATGTGCTCATCAAGCTTTTCTCCGACCAGATCACTGGTCACCGCAGTACGCCCCACAAACTCTACACGCGGAGTAGCCCCCAGCATTCCGACGACTCGGACTCGGTCGCCCAATGCGTAGCGATACAAACCGCCACCGGTTGTCAGCAGCACTTGCGCGCTTTCGCCCATGCGCAGGGAGTGGGCATTGCGTAGCGAACCGTCTTCGCAGAGAAACTCGAGATAATGGCTGCCAATCGCCAAGGGACACCCCGGCCCGTCACCAAATGGCACGCTCACCACACCTTCGGTGGCAAAAAGACCTTTGGGTAACCATTGCACCTGAGGGAAGCGCGCCGCCAATTGCCTGTAGTAGTTGCGGCTGGGGCCATCCATCCAGCAACTGACGGCTGCCAGCCGTGGCCATAACTCGGTGCAGACACCTTGGGATCGCGCGCGACGCAACGCAGACCTGCGGGCGGCGGGAAGCGCATCGCCCAGCCACGCAAACGTCTGCTCATGCTCAGCGGTTTCGCCATCGAAAATTGGCTGTAACAGACTGGTCAAGAACGTAGGGCTCCAGACACTGATAAAACTCAAATCAGCGTCTGCCACCAACGCCAGGAGGGTCTGTCTACGCCAGTTGGACAGATCGCCGGCAAACTCCGGAATCAACAACGTCCCGGCCAGTCCGGCAATGTTGCTGCCGCTCAAGTACTCCAGGTCACTGGCTGAACCAACGGAAATACCATTAGGCCCCGTCACCGGCACTTGCAAGGGGGGTGACATTGACCAGTAGCCTGAGCCATGGCTGATCCCGGGGACTTGACGGTGCATATCCGCCAGCCAGACGCCTAAAGCACTGTGCATTTCAGAGAGAAAGTCGCGTGTATAAGGAATCGCTTTGTGCAGCGCACTGCTACCGCTTGTACGTTCAAAGAACAGTGGCGGACGAGATGTCAAAATCGGTTCCGATTCCTGTTGCGCTCGCTGTATCCAGGGATGCAGTTGCGAGTAAGCGTGAATCGGGACGTTGTCGCGAAACTGCGTTGAATCAGCGATACGCGCAAAGTGGTGGGCACGCCCGAACGCACAATCACTGTTGGCCTTTAGCAATCGCTGCAATAGGCGTTCTTGCGTCAGTTCTGGTTGCTCAAGTTGCTCGTGCCACCGATCAAGCGTGGGTTGGGCACTGTCTATAAAACGTTTCCACAGCGCGCGTCTGACGCCATTGTTGGCACTCATCAGAAGTAGGTCTTGTCGAGTTGCGTCACGTCATCCGGTAAACGCTGGGGCGGCAAGAAAACCTGTAGCCAGCCAAACCACAATGGCCGGGTTTCCTTCAGGTTCGAGGCCCGGTGCATCTGCTGCCAATGCAGTTGTGATTGACGATGATGGGTGAGGTTGTAGTTGAAGTTCAAAAATGCCCAGCGGACCAGGCGCGGCGCCCTCATGTTGTAGGCCCCCTCCACCACGTCCAACGGTGTGCGCATGTGGTAGACCCACTGCAGCGAAGACCAGGAAAAAGCAAAAGCGATGTAGGTAGCCAGGACGACAGGCCACTTCCATCCCAACACTATCCCGGCCGATAACCACACCGCGACACTGGCGATCACCTCCAGCCGGATACGGCTGAAATCGCTTTTTGAAAAGTCCTTGAAGGCGGCCGCATACGTATTGACCTCTGCGGTTTGCGACCACCGGCCAGTGATACGTGCCGGCAGCAACGGCAACAAAAGACTGCCGATAAATGCTGCGAACCAGATCCCCCCCAGAATCGCGAAATAGTATTCGACGCGCTTGCGCAGCAACGATTCGTCTGCGCTGGCAAAATCAGCCAGCTCTGCTCGGGTGCGATTACGCGTGTGGTGCCCCAGATGGTTGATATGGATGAGCGTGGCCGATGCACCAAACAGGGTTGAAGCCCACCACATGACGAAGTAATTCAACTTTTTTTGACTATGGGCCAGCCCATGAAAGGCCTCGTGCATCATCGAAAAGACCCCTTGCATGACCAGGCAAAAAGGCATCAGCACAAGCCACTTGGGCCAACCCGCATCCGTGTGTGACAACCAGGTCAGCGTCGCCCCCCAAACCAATGTCTGCAGCATCAGTACACACAGATTGGCCAAGTCGTAACGACTAGAGGATGAAATGTCACCGGAACTGCGCATTAAGAGGCCCCATGGAAAGTCGGATATCCATTTACACGATCAGTGACAAAAGAGATAGCCTATAGTTTTTCAGGGCCGCACCCGCTGATATGTCGTATCTCAAAGCCCTCTTGTCCTGGTGCTCGGCGGCAAAACCACCTGCCGCAAAAATTCTCCGCCGCAACGTACGCTTTGCTCTCGATGGGGGTGTTCCCCATTATTGGTACCGTGACTGGCCTCACGTCACGCGTTTTTTTGATGGCCTGTCGATCATGTTTCCACTCGGCGAAAAGCTGTTCATTGATAGCGTCACGCACTTTCGGACCGAGATAGAAACCGATCTGTCGCTCTGCAACGCGGTTGAAGCGTTTGTTTATCAGGAGGCGGCGCATATTCGTGAGCACAGGCTGTATAACCAGCTACTCGCGGCACAAGGCGCGCCTGTTGAGGCACTGGAAAAACTGCTGCTGCGCCGACAAGAGGTTGGCAATCGATTTACGCCAGCGACTCGTCTGGCGATGACCGCCAGCCTGGAGCATTTCACGGCCATTCTCTCTGATCAGCTTTTGCGAAATCCCGCTGTTCTCAACGGTGCCGATTCGAGGATGGCCATGCTCTGGCGTTGGCATGCCATAGAAGAAACCGAACACAAGGCCGTCGCCTACGACGTGTTGTGCCTGGTTGTGCGCAATCCACTTTGGCGATACCTGATGCGATGCGGGGTCATGCTGATAATGACCGCGTACTTCGCCGTCGATGTGCTGTATTTCATTTACCAACTTGCAGGGACTGATGGGCAACGCCGTAACTGGCGAGGGTGGGCGCGCTTGCAATGGTGGTTGTTTGTGAATCCTGGCCCGCTGACCCGTGCATTTCCGAGCTGGCTGGCGTGGTTCATCCCTGGTTTTCACCCCGATAAGCTCGACAACAGTGAAGCCTTGGAAGCGGCCCGCCGAAGACTGGATGAATTCGCTGAGCCCAAGCCATGAGCCCATCCTTGCCGGGAAAAAAAACCTGGATACCAGAAGGCTTTGACGATTGGCCACTTCACTTTCCAGCAACGCAATTGGCGAGACCTGCCGCACACCTTGATTGGACAGAGCAATTTATCGCGTGCTGGCATGCCCCCGTGCCACGTCTTCCTCGAAGTACGTTGGTGGTGCTGGTTGCCGGGCTGTTTTCCGAATGGTTGCCACGTTGTTTTCAAGGTTGCGCCCAGACGTTACGGCGCTCGAACTATCAGGTCCTGCGAATGCCCGTGCGTTCTTCGCGTGGGGTGATGGCTCAAGGAACGTCTATCAACAAGGTACTGACTGCCGAACTCAAGCCAGGCCAGCGATTTGTTGTGTTGGCGCACAGTAAGGGGGGGCTCGATGCACTTGCAGCCATCCTGCAGAACAGCGTCTTGAGTGAGGCGTGCGACGGCGTGGCGTTGGTGCAACCGCCGGCAGGCCCGTCGACGGTCATGGATGAGGTGCTGGGTTGCAGCACGTGGCAACCGGCCCAACGATATCCTCTGGATCACCTTCGTCGAGTGTTTGCAAAAATGCCGTGGGTGGCCGACGGCACACGAGACATCAGCCGCCTGCGCGACCCGCACGTTGCTCGCATGCTCAATCATCTGGGCCCTGACCTGCATTGCGCGCATGTCGTCAGTTGGAGCTGCGCGCCCAGCTCTGGTTTTGACACGCATCACGCACGCCTCAATGCACTGCGACCCGGCTGGGCGCATGACGGTCAGTTTTACCTCGACCATCAGCGACTCGATGGCATGCCGCAGATTTGCCTGCCTCACCTCGATCACGGCCAACCTGTTTTGGGCGGTGGTGGATTTGACGCGACCCGTTTCTGGTTGGCGCTGTTGAACGTCTTGCACCAGACCAAGCCCGGCCGGGGCAATCAGACGAGATAGATCTCAAACCCCGGAATACGCGCCGCATCCACCGGTGCCAGTGCTGACGCACTGCCGACGCAGGGCGCCGTATACAGGTCCATGGGAATGGTGACGCTACGATAACGGTTCATGGCGGCCCAAAGCGGGTCATTGTCATACAAGCACATTTGCATCAACGCGTACTGACCGCGAACGCGCACCCAAGCGGCATCCAGCAGCGCAGCGAAAATGTGCGGGTCTCGCTGCCGCACCTGTAAATGAGTCAGGTAGATGTCCTGCAGTGCCTCGCCAGGTGCAGCGATTGCAGGGCGCCCCAAGACTGGCGCACAGGCGTTGAAAGCCAGGCGAAGCGCCTGGTGTGACAAGGGCAGCTTTTCCAGCACCACCCGCTTGATACGCCCGGCGTCCCAAGGGGCCACACAACCGAGCACATTGTTACGGGCGTCCAAGGCCAGGAGAAATGACTCGATACCGAAGTCCGGCCAGGTGTCCAGGCGTCGCGAAAACTGCGCCTCACTAAAAATGCAACCAAAGGGCTGGCCTGCCGACTCGCTGTCGAGAAACGCTCGCAGTGCATCCGTATGGGCCGGCTGGGCTCGAACGATGCGGACGCTTTCCAGCGTTCTTGGCGCGCTGCTCCATCCCCGCTGACCATACACGGAGACATTGCTATAGCCACGCCAGTGCGAAAGCATCAGCGGATTGGCTCGCCGTCCTCCCAGAAGCGAGTGAGCCGCAAGCCTATTGCCACGAATGACACAGCAATAAGCGTGCTGCGCACCGGTTTCATGGGCCAACGCTTCGAGCCGCACTTTGACCTCGGCCATCCACGACTTTGACAAGCGCCGGTCGGGCACCAGCCGCAGGTCCCCCAGATAGGCCACCGGCTCGATACCGCCATTAAGGTAGCCATCGCGGACCACCAGGCTGGCGATGCCTTTCAGTTCGCCCACCTCGCTTTCCGCTATCCAGGTTCGATGGTCCATGGCGTGACAACGATGCAGCGCGAAATAGTCCGGCCCACGGTCAAACCGCATCGGCAAGCCACCCTGCATCGCCCGTTGCGCCTGAAAGTCGAGTAATTTCAGGTTGTCCGCGGCGCTTGCCTGGCGGATCAGCATGGCGATGGTTGAGCGCCAGCAAACAAGCGCAGCACCATCGGCCGTAAATTATTGGGGTGCAGCTCGCACAAACAGACCAACTCATCACCCGATGCGTAAAAAGGATTTCTTTCCAGAAAATACAATACGTTTGCCAGACGCAGGTGAGGCGCAGGAACCTGTGCCAACTCCGCGCTCAGCCGACCTTGTGGAACCTTGAAGGACAGAACACCCGTTTTCCGATCATAGGCCTCACCAAAACGATCGATCGCCAAGTGGTCCATCAGCGCCTGGACGCCAGAATCCGTCATGGCCCCGACTCGGGGTGAATAGTTCAACGCCATGGCGCCTAAATAACGGTACGTTCGGTGACCCTTGCAGATCAGAAACCAATAGAGAGGGATTTCAGGCTGCTCCTGCCAGATTTCCCCCGCCAGTCGCATCCAGGCGAAGGCCAGTTGCTGGCTCCCCCAGTGTTCACGATCAATGATGGTATCGCCCGAAAAAATCACCCTGATCGGTTTGCCAGACCAGGTTTTTTCATAAAGTTTGAGCGTGGTAAATCCAACGATTACTTCACCCGCATCCCGTAATACGATGCAGTGGGTTTTTTCCTTGAAATCCTGATCGAACCTTGCTCGCGAGGTGTCGTCGTAGGACGCAGCATAAATCTCGAACATCCGATCAATTTCATTCAGATGCAGATGGGCGCATTCAATGGAGGTTGCACTCAAACTCATGGAGACCTTCAGCATCGCAAGCAAGGGGGGACGGATATTGGCCAGATCAATCGGCCAATGCAACGTAGACTTCCATTCATCGCCCTCCTCGTTTACCCAGGCCTCTTGATCATGTCATCCACTGTCGCACACCATCCTGTCAATGCCTCAAGGGTGACCCGCCCCGTCAGTTGGCTGCTGGCCTACACCGTAGTGACGGGGGTCCTGTATTTTCTCGTCACGCACTTCCCGATGGGGCCGGTACGGGTTATTCAACCCGGCAGTATCGATGCGCACGTTGCGCAACTGCCCTACACACTCCCCTTGTACCTTAGCTATCTATTGATCATGCCCGCGCTGGTGTTTCTAGGGCGTCGCCGCGACTGGCTGCTAGCGGTTTTTTTTGCCGGGACCCTGGCCTCTGGAACCTGCCTGGTGAGCCACCTGTTCTGGCCAACCCTTATAGAGCGCCCGGAGAGCCCGTCGCAGTGGCTAACGTGGTTCTACAGCATTGACTCCCCGCTAGCGGCGTCACCCAGTGGACATGTGGCGTTGCCGGTGGCCATCAGCGTTGTGCTGGGTTATCTGCGTGTCCGCCAGGTATGGATCTTCGCGCTGTGGAGCCTGATGCTGGCAATCACCGTGTTGACGACAGGCCAGCATGTACTGCTCGATGTGGTCTATGGAGCAGCCATTGGCGCAGCAGCAGGTTTGATAACAATCACGCTGAGTCGCCTCAAGGTGGATTTGCGCACCCTGGCGGCCATCCTGCTTGAATGGTTGTGCATCATCGTGACGTTGCGCATTGCGCTGTATGCCGCGGACTGGCGTTTCTATTGCCTGGCGTTTGTCATCATTGCCGCGCGCCAACATGCACTGTTCATTCTTTACCACGACGCGACTCACTATCACCTGACGCGTCATCGCGGTATCAATGACTTTTTGATCAACGTGGCCATCGGTGTTCCGGGTACGGTGCCCATTGAATTCTATCGGCCACTGCACCTTGAGCATCATCAGCACACGGGATCAACGAAAGACCCGGAGCGGCGCTTTCTTTATCACCAGCAGCCGTGGAAATTCCGACCCCTGTCCGGGAAATTATTGCTCAGGCAATTGCTGGGGGATCTGTTCGTTATCAATACGCTGCGCAATCTGCGTGCTTACAGAGATGCGGGCGGGGCATCACCGAAGATGACCCGGTCGATCGCCGCTGCGGGGATTATCTGGCTCGCCCTCTTGTCGTTCATCGCCTGGCAAACCAGCGTCCAGACCATGATGCTTATCTTGCTGTTATGGTTTTTGCCACTCGCCACTTTGGGAACGCTACTACAGAAAATCCGTAGCATCGCCGAACACAGTGGCGGGCCTGATGTAACCCCAGGCTGGCCGCAATGGACTTACGCATGGAAAGTGGGATGTGTCGGCAGGTTTTTCATTTGGCCTTATCACATCAATCTGCATCTGCATCATCATCGCAGCGCCAACCATCCATGGCATGCTCTTCCAGGCCTGCTGAGTGCCGACGAGCGTCTAATGGACTCGCGTACGCTGCTTTCCCTGCTCTGGTCTGGGTCGAAGCAAAAAAGCTGATTCAACCCTCTTTCGATTGTTTAATGCTCGGTGTCGCCTTTCGGAATTCCCACGCGAACATAGCTGTGCAACAGCAGCCCGATCAGCACTTGCGCCCCGTCTCATGGTCTACCGCAAGCCACCAATGGCACCACCTGCACACATCCACCCCGGAGACACCCTCACATGAGAATGGCTGCCATGTTTGTACTCACCTGGATTGGCTTCACCTCAGCCGGTGCATTTGCCGGTGATCGGAACCAGGACTATCGAGAGGCAAACAGGCGCCACTGGGAACACCAGCGCGAAATGGATAGAGCACAAGACAGGAAACACCGCGAGCGCCATGAGGAGAGGGAGCGGGACGAGCGCAAGCATTATGAAGAAATGGAGCGGGACGAGGCCAGGCGTAGAGAGCAGTACTATCGAGAGCGGTAGAAAGCCTCCCCTCAGGGTCAAACCACAATTGATAACCATGGCCTGACCCTGATTTTGTGCCGATTTTTGTGACCCCGATTTTGATTATCCGCCTGCCTCGCCCCCCCCCCGAAATCAGTCGATACGCCTTTTCCTCGCACAGCTATCACAATTCCTACAAAAGCGTGGGAATCCCTCACCTTGTACGCCAGCGTCGGTGAAATCTATAGTCGTTCCCGTCGCCCCAAATGGCGATCAGGTTTGACGACCTGCGGATCCGATCAGCCATTAATCTGATCGGAGCAACCCCATGGAAAAATACGCCCCCATCACCAGCATCGACTGCACTCCCACTTCACTGCTTATCGATACTCAAACCCCCAGCGAGTAGTGGTTACTGCCAGCCAGGGCGACACCATCAGCTTCATGACCGATGAAAGACACCCTTTACCTGCATTCAACCTCGCACCCGTCAGGAGTAGCCATATGGCTACAATTGGGACTATGATCAATAAGAAAATAAACGAGATCCACCAGACGTCCTATTTTGAGGATTGGCTCGACAGTGTGAAGGATGCTCAAGGGAAATCGGCCATCTTGGCCCGTCTGGATCGCGCCGCAGACGGCAACTTTGGTGATTGCGAACCCGTTGGCGATGGGGTGAGCGAAATGCGTGTTTTTATTGGACCGGGGTACAGAATTTACTTTGTGCGCTCGGGGATCGCAGAGTATTTGATGCTCAGTGGAAGCGATAAAACAGATCAAAAACGAGGTATTAAGAAAGCCAAAGCGATCCTTGATGCCCTGAGAGGTAAATGACATGAGCGAGAAATTCAACCCTGAGGATATGCCGGTCCTTAACCTAAACACGACGGGTACGACTCGTTATGAGGCTTCGCGCTTTCTCGATAGCCCGGAGGCTATAGCGGCATATTTGGCTGAAAGTATGAAAGCTGATGATACGGAAAGTCTTATTCATGCTTTGGCCGAAGTCGCAAAAGCCAAAGGTGTTAATAAAGTCGCCAAGGATGCCGGGGTTAATCGCGAAAGCCTTTATAAGGTGCTGAAATCAGGTGCAAAAACGCGGTTTGAAACTATCAAGAAACTGATGACCGCGATCGGTGTAGAACTCACCGTACAACCGATTGCAACATTAGCAGCGGCTTCCAAAGCAACTGCTCCAAGGGCTCGCAAACCATCGGTAGCGGCGGCCAAACCTACCGCGAAATCCGCTGCAAAAAAACCAGTGGCAGCAGCGGCTAAACCAAGCGCAAAACCTGCTGCGAGAAAGGTAAAAGCCGCTGTGCAGCAGTAAGTCGCCGTTGGCTTCATGGATTCCAGACAAACACGAATTGGCCAAGCCCCCCTGCCCCTGTTGATCCCTTCCACGCTCGCGGTCAGCACAGAGAACCTGGAGCCTTTTCACATGAAACTACGCGCCCCACAGGCATATCACCTTGAACTCTTTGACGAAGGACCCTACCGGCTTTCTCTGGACGGGGTGAAATGCACCTTTTCTAAACCCGCAAGCACACATCAGCATCCAAAGCTGTACACACTAAGTGGAAAAATCTGAGACACAGGTTGGTTCTGAGCATATGGACTGCCAAACATGAAGGAGCGCCCACGACTCTAAGAGATTTGGAGACAGTTGAGGCTGAAGTCGCATTTCTCTGCAGGCAGCAATCGGGTCAATGGCCGGAATTCCAGCACGAAATCCACTTCTACCCTTCGTTTTGCGTCCATAGGGAAGCAGCCCAGGAGATTTACGCCCATGCCATCCTGCGAAGCTCCTGACGCGAACGTCCGTTGAGCCCTCGCGTCCCCCCTTAATAGCCGTGATCTGACCCGATCTTCCCCACCCCGCCTCCCTCAATGGACTTACCGGAAACATCTGTGCAACGCCTGCGCCAGGCCAACAGCCACCGGCCGATAAGCAAGCCACCCTTCACGTACCAAAGCACCGATCGCGGCGGATGCCCTGTCCGACATCAACCCCGGTGTGTTGAGGAGCATTGAGCAACTGCACATGCCGGCCCCGGCCAAGACGCTGACTTACATTGAGTTGGCAGGCACCGCCAGTCATTCCCAAGAGAGTTGGCCGGAGCGTTGGGCAAGGAACCGAAAACCTTCGACTGCACCGTCGACAGTGAAGGGCCAGCCAAACGACTGAACCCAGCCTTGAGCGGTAACGCCAAGGCGTTGAGCTGCCGTGAACAGCGCCCAAGCTCAACAGTCGTGCCGCTGAAGCACTATTACTACTTGGTTGACTATGGTTTCTTCTATCACGCCAGTACTGACAAAAATGACTCGGTATCCATCGACATGCATGTGCAGAGCGTGAAGTGAGTGAAGGTCTGCGGGACCGGCTTTCGCCGGTTCCGCGGAAAATCGGGCGGACGGTCACCCTCACACAGTCCAACCGTTGCTGTATTCACGAATAAACGTAGCCAGTTGTTCTTCTTGCATCGGCTTGGCAATGAGGTATCCCTGCACTTCATCACATTCCAACTGTTGCAAGCATGCAAGCGTCGCTTCGTCTTCGACGCCTTCGGCTATCGTGCGAAGGTTAAGTGCGTGAGCCATCTGGATGATTGCACGCACGATTGTTTTGTCATTGGTGTTCTGACACAGGTCGCGCACGAAGGCCTGGTCAATCTTCAACTTGTCGACGTCAAAGCGCTGGAGATAAGCCAAGCTGGAGTAACCGGTGCCGAAATCGTCCACGGAAACCATCACGCCAAGCTGCTTAAGACGCTGGACGGTGTTAAGCACTTGTTCAGTGTTGCGAATGAGCACCGACTCCGTAAGTTCAAGTTCGAGAAAGTTGGGATCAAACCCAGACTCGATCAAAGCACGTCGGATCGTCCCTTCAACGTCGCTGTGACTGAATTGCACGGCCGACAGGTTGAACGCAATTCGTACAGGTGCAATACCCGCTTCTCGCCACACTTGCCCCTGTCGGCAGCATTCGCTTATGACCCATTCACCGATGGGCACGATAAGACCACTTTGCTCAGCGATCTGAATAAACTGCCCGGGGAGCACCAACCCTTGCTCGGGATGCCGCCAGCGCAGCAACGCTTCGACCCCCTGTACAAGACCACTTCGAAGGTCAATTTGCGGTTGATAATGTAATTCGAATTCACCCTTTGCCAGGGCCCTGCGCAATCCAACCTCCGTACGAAGGCTGGCCGTCGCTTCGCGGTCAAGCCCATCGTCGAAAAAACGACACGAGCCTCGACCGTCACCTTTGGCCCGAGACATCGCGGCGGCGGCCTTGCGTAAAATCGTCTCGAAATCCTCACCATCCTCCGGATACAGGGCTACCCCCATCGTCGCAGACGTATAAATTTCCTCACCCTGGATATTCATGACGCAGGACACGCTGGACTTAAGCTCATGCAGAACCGCCTGAATTTGCGCCAGGCCATCCATACCGATCAGCAGCAGGAGGAACTCATCGCCACCCTGGCGACTTACCGTGTCGGAGTCACGTACACATTCTGTCAGGCGCTTGGCGACGACTCGGAGCACGGCGTCACCTGCGGCATGTCCAAGCGACTCGTTGATGGTCTTGAAGTTGTTCAGGTTGAGCATGACGAATACCAACCTAGGACATTGGTCCCCCCCGGATCCTTTGGCATGTTCAAAGCGGTCGCGCAACAGCGACCAGTTCGGCAGCCCCGTCAACGCGTCCCTTGAGGCGAGGTACTCCACCTTGGCTTCAGCGTCCTTGCGCCGAGTGATGTCCATCGCCATCGTCAGGTAACCGGTGACCGCACCACTTGCATCACGCAGCGGCGCCTGTGTAGCGCTGATATTGACGGGATGCCGGTCGCGGTGCGAACGCGTTATTTCCCGGTCTACCACGGTTTCACCCGTGAACGTCTTATGGTGGGGATAGGCGATCTCTGCGGCCATGTCGGGAAGCAGGTTCTCTAGCGTTTGCCCCACGAGTGCGTCGGCGGGCCATCCCAGCAGTTTCTCCGCGGCCTCATTTACCAACGTGATAACGCCTTCAATGTCACGCGTCACGACAGCAATAGGCGACTCATCAATAATGACTTGGTTAAATCGATGCTCAGCGTCCCTGACCTGATAGGCAGCTTGCTCAGCGTTCATGGCGTCGAGTTGCCTACACCACGCCCGGTAGGTCAGATACCACAACAGCAAGGTAAACAAAGTAAATAGCGCAACGGAGCCAACGATCATGCGCCGCTCGGCAACCCAGGGGGCGAGATAGGCTTCAAGCCCGACCCCCACCAGAATGCAAATCGGCTGCGTCGCCATGCAGCGATACCCATAAGAGCGCAATACTCCATCTTGCGGCGCGACATTGACGAAGGTTCCAGACAGCCGGGAAATTCGTCGAGCAACAAACATTGGAGCATCTTTGCGAACGATTAGAGGTTCTCCCGGGGCAATGACCCCTTCGGGGTACCGCGTAATAAACCTCAAACTCTGGTCATTAAAGATGGCGAAAATATCAGTTGATCCGTTGGACAGCGTCGCAAAGCGTTCGTTTAGCGAACTGATTGGAAGGACAAGCGTCACAATGCCGGCAAACTCGCCTTGCGGTGTACGGATGGCTCTGGCAAAGACAATGTCCCATGTTTTGCTTATACGGCCCAAAACCGGATGGCTGATGACCATGCCCTTCTTAGGATCATCACGTAATTGCTGAAAGTAATCACGGTCGGTAACAAAAACCTGGGATTCCCCACTGGCACCGAAGACAATCTCGCCGACCGCGTTCACCACCCGCATACCTGACATCGATGGAAGCACGAAGAGGTGTTGGCTCAAGACCGGTTCGACGAGCTCAGGGCGCAGTTCTCCGAATGTCTCTTGGCGCTCGATTTCATGAGCCACTGCGCTCAGCGTTCGGTCGATACTCTCAAGTCGGCCATTAAAGTCTGAATGGAGCAGCAGCGACAGGTTGTCTGCCTGAATGGAGGCCTTCGCCTCGAACTGCTTGCGAGTTACATCCAACCATCTCCATGCGCCAGCCCATACGATCAAATCGAGAAATAACAGACCCAGTATCAGCAGTACGCCGGCACGATTTATGCTCAAGATCATCCCCACTGCCAGTTGATTTATCATTGTTCACCGGACTGATTCGGCTCGCTCGATAAAACAAACCAGGTCATCTCCAGTTAGCAATCACTCAAGCAAAAACACTCCGTGCAAAGTGGCACGAGGCCTACCCCTTTTCCCTCACCGCCCAACCGCCCCCTCATACCGCCGCTGAATCCGCTCCAACTCCCCTGAACGCCGCAACTTCTCCAACGCACTTGCCCACGCCGCCACCACTTCATCCTCACTGTCAGGGCTGAAGGCGATGTACAACGATGAGCGATACAGTTCGATAGGGATCCGTCGCAGGGTGCCCGGCGCGATGTTCAACTGACGGCTGTAATAAGCCACGCCAGCATCGGTGTCACCGATGATGATGTCGGTGCGTCTGGCAAGCAGCATGCGGTAAAGCAGCTTGCTCTCGGTGGCGCTTTTATCCAGGTTGTTGAAGCCCAGCGACTGCAACATCTGCGGCACCAGGCCGGCGTGGCGGGTGGTGATCTGCGGGGCATGCAGCAGTTGTTCCAGGGAGTTCACCGGCGGCGTACTGGCCAGTTGATAGGGGTGAATGGATTCCTCCACGATCGGTCCGACCCATTTGTATAACGGCTCGCGCTCCGGTGTGCGGAACAGGGAGTACATGATGGTCTTGGGCCGCGTCTTCAGTACCTGGGTGGCTCGCATACTCGGCTGCAACAGGACCTCGAAGTCATTCCCGGTGAGCGCCATGATGGCCCGGACGATCTCGGTGGTCATGCCGGTGAGCTGATTGTTTTCCTGATAGTTGTACGGCGCCCACTCTTCGGTGATGACTTGATACTCCTCGGCCCCGGCATCAACCGTGCCGAGCAATAGGCAGAGCAGCGCTGCAGCCGGTGTCGAATGTCTCACGTGTTCTCCCGCCGGATTGTTCGGTGTTTGTGCATGGATGGAGCCTGATTCAAAGGGGGCAAGGTAAGCATAGACCCAAACACACGCCCGACAGTTGAAGCAGTCCACATTCCGCCCCTTAGCAACCCCCAGGCCTTGGTGTACGATCAGCGCGAACCGGATATCGGCCAACGTACACGGCGCTTCCCTTTCGCCCTTCTCCCTGTGACCCGCCCACATGAATCCGATCGACCCACTGTCGTTTCAACGCATCATCACCGCCCATGGCCACGTCGAAGGCGCGGCGTATTTCGATGCTGAGGAAAGCCTCGCCCATGAGGTGTTTGCTGACCGCATCGTTTTCCAGACCAACTACCTGGATTACCGCAGCTATGAGGTCGATCTCGCCGAGGGCCGCGTACGCGTGCGCAAGACGCGGCTGGATAACTACTCGCGCGGCCATAAGGCACAGGTGATCGATGACGACATGGATGACGAGGACTGGGCCGAGCTGGGCAGTCTGTGGCAGCGCTTGAGCCACGACCTGGACACCCAGGGGCAAGGGCCGCAGCCCGATTTGGCCGATACCCTGGCCGATCTGTTTGATTGTTTGTTCGACGAGGCGCGCGCGCAGGCGCTCATTCAAAACATGCCGGCGCCTACCGGGCAATGGGATTGGGCTTGGACGCAGGTCGAGTCAGCGCTCACCGAGGCCAATCAGTTGGCGGGGTTCGAATGGAAGGAGTGGTCGTCCTACGGGATCGATGCCGTCAATGCCCTCGCCCCGCTGCGACAGTTGGGCATTGAAATCCCTGCGCCGGAGCGTAAAGCCATCGATGCCATCAACCGCGCCAACAATTGGGAGCGTGCGCTCCTGCAGTATTTCAACGCACAGCTGGAGGCTCATGACTTGAAGCTGTTGGCCATCGGCACGCACTTCGATGAATACCAGGCCTTCGCCTGCCTGCCCATGAACGGCCTGGGCCTGATCAATGCCTTGGAGATCATGGGAAGGCTGGGCATCGTCTACAAATATTAAGCGACTGACGCCACGCGCTTTCGGTCCGCTTTTACCAGCCCATAAAGGGCTGCCCCTCCTTTGAGCCTCGAAGTGACGACATGACAAACTGTGATCAATGCGGATCCGTCCTCCCTTACGACACCGCTGCTTGCCCGCGATGCGCCGGGGAAATTCGGCACATGGTAGAGGCGAACGCGCCAAGGTCCCTGCCGTCGAAAGGGCAGAAAATCCTGAAATGGGTGCTGATCGGCATTGTGGTCGCGGTGCTGGCAGCAGTGGCGGCGGTCATGTGGATCTTGCACTCGCTGGGGCCGATGCCTTCTTTTGGTTGATGGCTACAGATACTTCCCAATCCACGGATGGATGAACACATGAAAACCACCCTTGATCACCTCGTCATCGTGGCAACGGACCTCGATACCGGCTGCGCGTTCGTGACTGACGCGCTGGGCGTCGACCTTCAGCCGGGTGGCGCCCATTCACGCATGGGCACCCATAACAGGCTGCTGTACCTTGGCCCCGGGCTCTACCTCGAAGTGATTGCCGTGGACCCGTCCGCCATACGTCCGGACCGGGCACGCTGGTTCGGCCTTGATCAATTGGCCCCCCATTCGCCGGCACGCCTGGCGACCTGGGTGACACGCACTGATGATATCCATACCGCTCGTGATGCCTGCCCTGGCCTTGTCGGGGATGTCGAACCCATGACGAGAGGAACATTGAATTGGCAAATAACCATACCGGCTGATGGAAGCCTTCCCATGGATGGATCAGTCCCCACCCTCATTCAATGGGCGCCTGGGCTTCATCCGGCGGACACGCTCCAGGACAAGGGTTGTGCGCTATTGGCACTGGATGTCTTTCATACGGATCCGGAAAAGATCAAAGCGATCCTGACGGCCATGAATTTTTCTGGCCCGATTCATCTTCACGCACTGCAAGCGCCTTCGGCTCCCTATCTGCTTGCGCATATTCAAACGCCAAATGGGTTGAAGACACTGCCGCTTTTACACGTGTGACCGTTTGGGGCGGCTTCGCCACCCAGCGGGAGCAAGCTCCCTCGCCACGCATATTCACTTCGTAACCGAAGCGAAACGCAGCTATCCGATTTTCCCATAGTTGCTATCGATACCAGCGCCGTTCTCGTCCTCGGCCTCTCTCTCTAATCTGCCCACCAACGCGATCGACGACGATCGCCGCAGATCAAACCGACCTTATGGAGAGAGAAACGATGAACACCTTCAACCGCACCCTCGCTGTCACCACCCTGGCATTGGCCACCCTCAGCGCCGAAGCCGCGTCGCCTGTCCAGGCCGCTGCCAGCGCGTCTGCTGTCGGCAGCGTGGTCCAGTCCGCCAGCTACATCACCACCAAGGATGGCGTGCAGCTGTATTACAAGGACTGGGGCCCGCGCGATGGTCAGGTCGTGACCTTCAGCCACGGCTGGCCACTGGACTCCGACAGCTGGGAAGGCCAGATGATGTTCCTCGCCTCGAAGGGTTATCGCGTGGTGGCTCACGATCGTCGCGGCCACGGTCGCTCCAGCCAGCCTTGGGAAGGCAACGACATGGATCACTACGCCGATGACCTGGCGGCAGTGATTGAAGCGCTGGACCTGAAGGATGTCACGCTGGTGGGCTTCTCGACGGGGGGCGGTGAAGTGGCTCGCTACATCGGCCGTCACGGCACCGCTCGAGTGAAGAAAGCCGTGCTGGTGTCCTCTGTCCCGCCGTTGATGCTCAAGACCGACACCAACCCCGGTGGCTTGCCTATCGAGGTGTTCGATGGCCTGCGCAAGGCGTCCCTGGAGAACCGCTCGCAGCTGTACCTGGACATTGCCTCCGGCCCGTTCTACGGCTACAACCGCAAGGGCGCCAAGCCATCCCAAGGGCTGATCCAGTCGTTCTGGGTGCAGGGCATGCAGGGTGGCAGCAAGAATACCTATGACTCGATCGCGGCATTCTCGGCGACCGACTTCCGCGGCGATTTGAAGAAGTTCGATGTGCCGACGCTGGTGATCCACGGCGATGACGACCAGATCGTGCCTATCGACGCTTCAGGCCGGGCCTCGGCGGCGCTGATCAAGGGCGCTCGACTGATCGTCTACCCTGGTGCACCGCACGGCTTGACCGAGACGCACAAGGATCGCCTCAATCAGGATCTGCTGACCTTCCTCAAGGAATAAAAGCCCAGATCTCTTGTGGGAGCGAGCTTGCTCGCGATGGCGGTGGATCAGCTTGCCTCAATGCTGAATCTACCGACGCCATCGCGAGCAAGCTCGCTCCCACTGGGGGTTTGGGGTGGATTCGGCGCTTGTGTGCACTCAAGATCAATTGTGGGAGCGAGCTTGCTCGCGATGGCGGTGGGTCAGCTTGCCTCAATGCTGAATCTACCGACGCCATCGCGAGCAAGCTCGCTCCCACAGTTGTTTCAGGATGGATCACGAATTCAATGCCGCAACAACTTACGCAATGGAATCTCATCCTTGCGCACCGGTGACTTGATGACGATGTAGCTGAAGTACTTGGAAATGCCGATGTTCTTGTCCAGCAGGCTTTCCATCACGTCCTGATAGTCCTGGATGCTGCGGGTCATGAAGCGCACCAGGTAGTCGTAGCCGCCGCTGATGAGGTGGCATTCGAGTACTTCATCCACCAGCCGGATGTTGGATTCGAACTTGGCGAAGTCCTCACGCTTGTGGTCGCTGAGGGTGACTTCGGTGAAGACCGTCACCGAATCGGTAATCTTGGCCAGGTTCAGATGGGCCTTGTAGCTGGAAATGTAGCCCAACGACTCCAGTCGTTTGACCCGCTGAAGGCACGGGCTGGCGGACAAGCCCACGGCATCGGCCAGGCTGACGTTGGTCATGCGGCCATCTTTTTGAAGCTCTACCAAAATGCTGATGTCGATCCGGTCCAGTTTCGCTAAACCTTCCATCGCATACCTCTTGCCTGCCGTTTGTAAGACAATCTTCTAACAAAATCAGCGTCGTAAGGACAGCTGATGCTGAGCGACCAGATCAGCCATGCTGTTGATGCAATAGTCCGCCGCACAGGGCGCGGGAGACATATCGGCGTTGCGGCAGATCAGGCAGACAGCCCCAACCGACCGTGGGCGGGCGCCGGGACGGGTCACCTGGAGAATAGACTCGGCGCTCAGGCCATTGGCCGCCAGCCAATCGTGATCCTGCAACGGGTCGCTCGCCAGCGAAATAAAATCATCAGGCTCGATGCCCAGGCGCTCGCACAACACGCCCCGGTCCTCGGCATCGCGATCCCCTTGCACCAACAACCGATAGAACTTGCGCAGGTAGAGCATCGCACCCGGCGCATCCTCGAACAGCGTCCAACCGGCAGCCGAGCGGGCGAAGCTCATGCCCTCCTCCCAACTGACCTTGAGCTTCCAGCGCTCGGCCAATTGACGGTGGGCGAAACACAGCAAGCCGCTGAAGCCCAATTCGCCGAAACGCGGATATAAGGCTTGCAGCACTTCGTCAAAATCGGCGAGCACCTGTGCTTTGTCCAACGGCTCGCCATGGTTTTCCAGCAGCGGCTGCAACGCCGTCCAGACGCCGGAGTCCCGATCCACCAGGACCTCATCGCAATCGATCAACAACGCCCGATATTCAGTCAGCCTCATCTGTAAAGCCTCCGATGATGTCCCATCGATCAACGCTCCATTAATCGCCACTGACGCTTGCCCGGGCAAACGTCATGAACGCAGGCATCAGCCGAGGACGCGTGCCAAGGCGCCGTCGAGAATCTGCAACGCTTCGTCGATCTGCGCTTCGCTGGTCACCAGCGGCGCCAGGAAGCGCAAGACGTTGCGGTACACCCCGCACTTGATCACCAGCAAACCGCCGGCCCGGGCTTCGTCGATCAGGCGTTGGTTCAGGTCGGCGTCCGGGGTGCGCGCGTCGTCATGCTTGATCAGTTCGATCGCCAGCATGAAGCCGCTGCCGCGCACGTCGCCGATCTGCGGGTAACGGGTTTGCAGGTGCAGCAGGCCCTGGCGCAAGCGCTTACCCAGGACTTCACCACGGGCCAGCAGCTGTTCTTGCTCGTACGCCTCGATCACCGCCAGCGCCGCCGCGCACGACAGCGCATTACCGCCGTACGTACCGCCCAGGCCACCCGGCAGTGGAGCGTCCATGATCTCGGCCTTGCCGACCACACCCGACAACGGCAAGCCACCGGCGAGGCTCTTGGCGACCGTGACCAGGTCCGGCTGGATGCCGGCGTGCTGGAAACCGAACCATTTACCGGTGCGACCGAAACCGGTCTGGATTTCATCGAGAATCAACACAATGCCATGCTTTTGCGTCAATGCGCGCAGGCCCTGCAAAAACTCGGCGGGGGCCGACAGGAAACCGCCATCGCCCTGCACCGGCTCGATGATGATGGCCGCGACCCGCTCAGGTGCCACTTGGGTGGCCAACAGCTCGTCCAGCGCCTGGAGCGCCATTGCGCTGGTGACGCCGCGATAGGCATTCGGATACGGCGTGTGGAAGACCTCCGGGGCGAACGGGCCGAAGTTCTGTTTGTACGGCTGGCTCATGCCGGTCAGCGTGGTGCCGAGCAAGGTCCGGCCATGGAACCCGCCGCGAAAGGCAATCACGGCCGAGCGGTTGGTGTGGGCCCGGGCGATCTTCACGGCGTTTTCCACCGCTTCGGCACCCGAGGTGAAAAATGCCGCTTTATAGGCGTGCTGGCCGCCGATCATTTCGCACAGGCGCTGGGCCAGGTCCAGGTAGGGCTTGTAGGCCACGACCTGGAAACAGGCATGGGAGATCTTCTGCAACTGGGCCTGCACGGCCGCGATGACCTTGGGGTGATTGTGGCCGATGTTCAACACACCGATGCCGCCGACGAAGTCCAGGTAACGCTTGCCGTCCACGTCCCATAATTCCGAGCCCTGGGCCCGATCGATCACCAACGGGTGCGCGGTGACCAAACCACGTGGCACGAATTGATCACGCTGACGGAGCAAACTTGGGGTTTCTTCGACTTTACTGTTCATTGGCATTTCCCATCGTGAGCCTCGCACCCAGGAAGCGGCTGCGGTGTGTTCACAGGTTAAGCGTTCGACGCGATTGTCTAAGCCGAACTTGGTCGTTGAGAAATTCGGATCGACTGTTTACACCCCGGCAAACAGCAGAATCCTCCAGAGGCATTCCAGCCCCATGGAATCTGCCGCAAGAGGCACCTTGCAACGCAGTGCGATGCTGCTACGCCGGCCCTTTCGACAGATCCTGCTCTGGCGTTGAGGCATGCTAGGGGCTCCTTGATTTCAGGCGAGAAGTGACCCATGGCCCTGCTCTATAAAGCTGACCCGGTACGCGGCGAACACTGGCGGCGCCTGTTCGCCGAACACGCGCCGGACATTGAATGGCGTGCCTGGCCAGACATCGGCGACCCGCGGGATATCCAGTATCTGGCGGCCTGGCAAGCGCCGGACGACGTCGAAACGCTGTTGCCGAATCTGCAGGTGCTGTTCGCCTTGTCGGCCGGCGTGGATCAACTCGACCTTGGCCGCTTGCCAACGACGCTGCCAGTGGTGCGCTTGCTCGACCCCGGCATCAGCCAGGGCATGTGCGAGTACGCCAGTTTCGCCGTGCTCAGCCTGCACCGGGACATGTTGCGCTATCGCCAGCAACAGGCCGAACGCTGCTGGCAAGCGCACCGGCTGATGCCCGCCGGGCAACGCCGGGTGGGCGTCATGGGCCTGGGTTTGCAGGCACGGCAGATACTCGCCAGCTTGAAGACCTTTGGTTTTGCCTTGTCGGGCTGGGCCCGCAGCGAACATGACATTGATGGGGTCGCGTGCTTTGCTGGCGACGAGCAACTGCCGGCGTTTCTCGGTCAATGCGACATCGTGCTGTGCGTCCTGCCGTTGACCGAGCAGACCCGAGGGATCCTCAACCGCCAGCTGTTCCAACACCTGCCCAAGGGCGCAGCGTTGGTCAACATGGGCCGGGGTGGACACCTGGTGGAAGCGGACCTGCTTGAAGCCCTTGCCGACGGCCAGCTCAGCGCCGCGGTGCTGGACGTGCTGGAGCAGGAACCGGCGCCGATGGATCATCCCTTCTGGCACCATCCACAGATACTGTTGACGCCGCACATCGCGGCGATGACCCAGCCTGAAAGTGCCTCTGGCGTGTTGCTGGAGAACATCCGCCGGCATCAACGGGGAGAATCGATGCTGGGCCTGGTTGATCGTGAGCGCAGCTATTGAACGCTCGAATAGCATGCTCCCCGTCACACCTCATCATGCGGTGTCGTGCTGCTGTCTTTTTATAAAACAGCAGCTATGACGCTTACCAGGTGATAGCATTTGGCCTTCAACTATCTGAAGGATCAGCATGCATGAAGCAGAACGTAAGGACACAACGACTGGATAAGCTTCATAAGCTTGTGACTGCCTACACCGCCGAAGCTCATGAGGAAAAACTGCTACCTGCCGATCACCCTGCACTCGCCTGGTTCACCCCATTCAAATACCTGAATCCAGTTAGCTGGGCACTTGCCCCAAATAAAATCCCCTACGTAGCGGCCACTGCGTTGGTTGACAGTTATTCCTGCCTGCCGCGAAGACCAGACATGGCGTTTACCTATCTGTGGACGGCTACCAACAGTTGCTACAACGATCTCTATATGAAGTCATCTGCCCATGCGGAAAGCTTGGGAGACTCGAAAGCCATTGAGAAATCCCTGATTGAAATCAACAAGATCATGCAGTCCCAAATCGCCTTGCCAACCGCCTCCACGCAGGGTCCCGATTTCAGCACCCCTCAAGAAATAATATTGGATTTCGCCCACCGCCTACCTGACAAGACACTGCATTTCGTCGCGTCTTACATCCTCAAGGGTATGGCTATCGAAAAACACAATGAGTTCGTCATAAAAAAAGCAAACAAAACCGGAAAAAAAGCAGACACCATCAGAAAAATTCATATCTCATCATCATACAAATCGTTTAAAACCAAGTTCAAGGCAATGTTCAATCATTTCTACTGGACCTACGGTGAGGCCTATTCCGCCCTATGTACGATTACCGAGAATCCGGACAAAACGGATGTAAGCTTCGGAATAGTCGAAAACGAAAAATCTCGAAAAATCACCCATGCGCTTGGAAAAGAGATAAAAACAATACTCATCAAGATACCTGCCATCGACCAATTCGATGACCTCGGCAAGCCCACCGTAAAAACCCCGGCCCTCTATTCAGACACCCAGAGACTAGAATTTCTCGTGTTTTGCCTTCTCTACGCCACCAGAAACAATAACGCGCACGGAAATGTAGCATCCAGGGTCGGCAGTATATTTTCAGACAGTCAAAGCATCGTTGCCGCTACTTGGATTTTTTTGTTTGGCTATTTCTACCTTTCATTGATTCTCCTGTGCTTAGGTTCTATTGAACCCGATGACCTGCATATTCATTCACTCAACGCCTCCTTATTAGATAAAAAATGACTAAACCCGAATTCAAGGCATTAAGCGGTGAGATTTTCGACTTTGAAAATCTCACCGACAGAAATGACTTCATGCAGAATGAAGTGAGCTTTTGGAAGCCAAAACTCAAAAGTCTCAAAAAACACGACACATCGAATGTTCACCAGGCCCTGACGAATATAGCGGCCTGCGTGGAGATTTTTGAATATCACATCGCCATGGAAGAGCAATATTTTCTCGACGAAGAAGCGCCAGAAGAGGAGCTTTCGGACGTCTGGATCTATAGCAACTCACCCGCCACGATCAAATGGCTGGAGATTTATTCGAATGAACCCGCTATTGCCGGAGGTTTCTACGATGCAATTTTTCTAGGCAAAAGTGATAACCCAGGCTCATTTAACGACTTCAGCGGATACCTGGCCGCGTATGAATTCAAACTTCCCCTGCAAAACTCTTTCGCACAGCGTTCCACTTCAGAAGCGGCGGTGATACGTGGAATTCACTCAAACTTCTTCAAGATCAAATACAGGCTCGTAAAAAAAGCAAGAAAAGAAATGAACCTGTTTGCCCAATGGCAAAAGCAGGAAGAGGAGGCCTGGGCAACGCGCCTTGAGACGCTAGAGTCAACATATAAAGAGAAGCTTCGGCTGGAAGGCCCCGCGACCTATTGGGCAAAAAAAGCCAGTGAACACCAGACACGTGGTTATATCTGGACAGGCGTACTCAGCGTCACCTTGTTTTTCTCCGTCATCGGCCTATGGACATCCTTCAATCTATGGCTGAGTGGTGACCGCACACCGATTGCCCTCAATCAGATCGAGGGTGCGCTCATTTTCGTAACCCTTATCTCAACGTTGGCCTTTACCGTCAAAACACTCTCAAAGCTGGTTTTCAGCGCATTCCACCTTCAACGCGATGCAGAAGAACGAGAGCAGCTTACCCACTTGTATCTGACATTGAGCAAAGACACCCAAGTAGACGAGGAATCGAGAAAAATAATCCTCCAGTCGCTGTTCAGCCGCTCGGAGACAGGACTTATCTCTAATGAATCCGGACCAACCATGCCCGGACTGACGGACCTGCTGTCTGCTTTCAAAAAAGGCTGACAGCCACTGAAAGGTTATTCGCGCAGCACCTGCATACTTATCTATCGCGCTTTCGCGTCGGCCCAAGCCTGAAATCCGGCCCGGTATTTACTGCTGGCCGAGCAGCTGATTTGAGCAAGAAATGTGGTCGGCAAAGCCGTTGCTGACGGAACATACCGAATCAATTGGCGGCCCTTGCCAGGCCTCGTTGCAGGTGAGATACACACGCTTTCAGCGGATAAAACCGTCCGATCAAGCGCCTCTTTCAATGGTGATCTGCCATGTCCATTTCGCAACGCCCTACTTACTTCTATCGCGCCATGACCGCCACCGACGTGCCTGCGGCCCATGCCTTGTCCGTGCAGTTGAAATGGCCCCATCGCCTGGAAGACTGGGCGATGTTGCAACGCGTCGCCCAAGGGTTTGTCGTGGAAGACCAGGGTCGTTTGATTGGAACGGCGTTCACCTGCGCCCAGGGGGACTACGCCACCATCGGCCTGGTGATTGTCGACGATGAGTATCAGGGCCAGGGGATCGGTCGCAAACTGATGGAACTGGCGATCGAGGCTTGCGGCTCGCGGACCGCCGTGCTCAATGCGACGCTGGCCGGTGCCCCGCTGTATGCCAGCCAGGGCTTCGTTGATTTTGGGCATATCCAGCAGCATCAAGGGCAAGCGCTGGTGCCGGCCCTGCAAGCACTGGCCGCCGGCGAGCACTGCCGCGAGCTGGGCGAAGCCGATCATGCCGAGCTGATCAAACTGGCCAATGCCGGGAGCGGGCTGGAGCGGAGCGCTGTGCTCAATGATCTGTTCGAGGTCGTTGAACATTCAGTGGGTATCGAGCGCGACGGTCACTTGTGCGCCTTCGCCCTGCTGCGCCCCTTCGGCCGTGGGCGCTGCATTGGCCCGCTCATCGCCCAGAGCCTGGAACAGGCCCAGCACTTGATCGCCGTGCTGCTGGCTCAAGTGCCGGACGCATTCGTTCGCATCGACATCCCTTCAAACAGCGGCCTGGCCCCTTGGCTGGAAAAGGCCGGGCTCAAGCAGGTCGACACCGTCGCCCAAATGGCACGGGGCACGCCTCCGCAAGCGACCGGCGCAGTTCGGCAATTTGCGCCGGTGACCCAGGCCATTGGCTGAAAACCCCGCACTCCCCTCAACGCTTCCCTGGAGAATCATCTTCATGCTCGAACCCACTGCAGTGCTGTTGGCACACGCCGATGGCCGCCTTGCCTCAACCCCGTTCACCCCGGGTTCGCTGGGCGCCAAGGATCCGTTCGACCGCCTCATCGCCTATGACGGGGCGGATGGCATGGCTGCCGGCGTGGTCCGGGCGAGCGGGCTGTTCAGCGTCGATGCATACCCCTTCAGTGAGACGCTTGTGGTGCATGCCGGCGCAGTGACGCTGCGCAGCCAGGGACAGACGCTGCAGCTCAAGCCAGGTGAAAGCGCGGTGATCGGGCGGGGGACGGCGCTTGAGGTCGAGGCGCAATCTGGCTCGCTCTGGGCCTTCTGTGCCGATACCCAGCGTATCGAAGCGCACCTTCCCGGGCTGACGGCACTCCCCGCCCACACCCTGCTCTCGCCTTCCGCAGCCCCGGATGACGAGATCCTGCTCAGCCCGCCGCCGCAATGTAGCTCGCACAATTTGTTTGTCGAGCAAGCGAGCAACCTGCGCATCGGTATCTGGGACTCGACGCCCTACACTCGCAAGTCACGACCGCACAAACTGCATGAGCTGATGCACCTGCTCGAAGGCAGCGTCACCTTGCAGGCAGCCGATGGCAGCGACTTGACGGTCAACACCGGCGATACCGTATTCGTCCCGCTGAATGCACCGTGTGCCTGGAAAAGCAGCGTTTATGTGCGCAAGGTGTACGTCGTCAAATAATCCGGTGTATGGCAGCTCCACCGCTATCGCGAGCAAGCTTTGCTCCCACAACGGGTTGCGGGTGGATGTGAATCTTGCCGCCAACCGAGGGCCCCATGTGGGAGCGAGCTTGCTCGCGATGGCGGCGGCACAGCCAACATCATCGCAAGCTGATCCACCGCTATCAGAGCAAGCTCGCTCCCACAAGGGGTTGTGGTGGGGGGTGGCAGATCAGCCAAAAAAAGCCCGCAGTGTGAGCGGGCAAAAGGTGTCGCAGGTTGGATCAAGCCTCAGAGCGCGGCGGCGATGGCCTGGCCAACATCCTGGGTCGAGCCTTGCCCACCCAGGTCGGGGGTGATGGGGCCTTCGGCGATGACTTGTTCGATGGCCTTGAGAATCCCATCGTGGGCCGCGCGGTAGCGTTCATCGCCGTTACCCAAGAAGTCGAGCATCAAGGCGCCGGACCAGATCATCGCGATCGGGTTGGCGATGTTCTGCCCATAGATATCGGGCGCTGAGCCATGCACCGGTTCGAACAGCGACGGGTAGCGGCGCTCCGGATCGAGGTTGGCCGACGGTGCGATGCCGATGGTGCCGGCGCAGGCCGGGCCCAGGTCAGAGAGGATGTCGCCGAACAGGTTCGACGCCACCACCACATCAAACCGGTCAGGCTGCAAAACAAAGCGAGCGCACAGGATGTCGATGTGTTGCTTGTCCCACTTCACGTCCGGGTACTGCTCGGCCATCAATGCCGTGCGCTCGTCCCAATACGGCATGCTGATGGAAATGCCGTTGGACTTGGTCGCCGCGGTCAAGCGTTTGCGCGGTCGGGTCTGGGCCAGGTCGAAAGCGAACTTCAGGATCCGGTCGACCCCACGCCGGGTGAACACCGACTCCTGCAGCACGAACTCATGCTCGGTGCCTTCGAACATCTTGCCGCCGATGGAAGAGTATTCCCCCTCGGTGTTCTCGCGGATCACCACGAAGTCGATGTCCCCCGCCTTGCGCCCGGCCAACGGACACGGCACCCCCGGAAACAGCCGCACCGGGCGGATGTTCACGTACTGGTCGAAGTCGCGACGGAACTTGAGCAACGAGCCCCACAGGGAAATATGATCCGGCACCTTGTCCGGCCAACCCACAGCACCGAAGTAGATCGCGTCGAAGCCCTTGAGTTGTTCGAACCAGTCGGCGGGCATCATCTGCCCGTGCTCCAGGTAGTAATCGCAATGGGCCCAATCGAGCACCTCAATGTCCAGCGACAACTGCCACTTTTTCGCGGCTTGCTCCAGTACTCGCAGCCCTTCAGGCAAGACTTCCTTGCCGATGCCATCGCCGGCAATGGCAGCGATTCGAAATGGTTTGCTCATCAATCGTGGCTCCCGGGTGTCTGTTCAAATGACGGTCGCATCACAGCCCACCGATGTGGAAGGCTTTGACTTCAAGGTATTCGTCCAGGCCGTACTTACTGCCTTCGCGCCCCAGGCCCGACTGCTTGATGCCGCCGAAGGGCGCGACTTCCATGGAGATAAGCCCGGTATTGAGCCCGACCATGCCGAACTCCAGTGCCTCGCCGAAACGCCATGAGCGGCGCAGGTCCTGGGTGAAGTAATAAGCCCCCAGGCCATACGGCGTGGCATTGGCCAGGGCTAGGGCCTGCTCTTCAGTAGTAAAGCGCATCAGCGGAGCCACCGGGCCGAAGGTTTCCTCGTTGGCAAGCAACATCCCGGCATGGGCCTCGCCCAATACCGTTGGCTGGACAAACTGACTGTCGCCCTCGGGAACACCGCCACAGAGCAGGCGCGCGCCCTGGCTCAACGCATCGTCGATGTGCCGGGCGACTTTGTTCACCGCCGCGAGGTTGATCAGCGGGCCGATCATCACGTCAGCCTCCAGCCCATTGCCGACCTTGAGCTTGCCCACCTCTTCCACCAGCCGTGCGGCGAAGCGTTCGTAGATACCGTCCTGCACCAGGATGCGGTTGGCGCAGACGCAGGTCTGGCCGGCGTTGCGAAACTTGCTGAGCATGATGCCGGCGACGGCTTGCTCCAGGTCCGCATCGTCAAACACGATGAACGGCGCGTTGCCGCCCAGCTCCAGGCTCAAGCGCTTGATGTGCTCGGCGCTCTGGCGCATCAACAGGCGCCCGACCGCCGTCGAACCGGTAAAGGAAATCTTGCGCACCGTCGGGTTGCCGGTCAGTTCTTCGCCGATACCGGCAGGCATACCCGTCACGACATTGAACACCCCGGCCGGAATCCCGACCCGCTCGGCCAACACCGCCAGGGCCAAGGCCGACAAGGGGGTTAGGTCCGAGGGTTTGACGATGACCGGGCAGCCGGCCGCCAAGGCCGGTGCGCACTTGCGGGTGATCATCGCATTGGGGAAATTCCACGGGGTGATCGCGGCACAGACACCCACCGGCTGCTTGAGCGTGAGCAGGCGTCGGTCGCCGCTGGGCGCCGGGATGGTCTCGCCATAGACCCGCCGGGCCTCTTCGGCAAACCATTTGGCGAAACCGGCCCCGTAGCGGATTTCGCCTTTGGCTTCGTTCAGCGGTTTGCCCTGTTCACAGGTCATGATCAGCGCGAGGTCGTCGAGGTTGTCCATCATGGCTTGATACCAGCGCTCCAACAGCGCTGCCCTTTCGGCCGCCGGACGCGCGCGCCACGCTGGCCAGGCGCGCTCGGCGGCCTCGATGGCACGCCGGGTTTCCACGCCGTGCATAGCCGGCACCCGGGCGAGCACCTGGCCGGTGGCCGGGTCGATGACGTCAAGGGTGGCGGCGTTGTCGGCGCCGATCCACTGACCGTCGACGTAAGCGAGTTCTGCCAACAGGCAGGGGTCTTTCAATCGATTCTTGAGCATGGTCGCGTCCTGTTCCGAGGTGATTCCAGTCTAAGGAGATGCCACGGGGCAGGATGCTGAAAGCGGGGTTTGGGCAGTGTTGGATGCTGAAGTTTCGAGGTGGGACGGCAGGCTCTACCGAGGCCCCAGGCTAAACACCGAACACTGAACATGAACATGAACATGAACATGAACATGAGCATGAGCATGAGCATGAGCATGAACATGAACATGAACATTGAACACTGTGGGAGCAAAGCTTGCTCGCGATGGCGGTGGATCAGGCGACATCGATCAAGACCGTGTCATCGTTCATCGCGAGCAAGGTGTGCTCCCACAGGTGTGTTCCCATAGATGTGTTCCCACAGGTGTGCTCCTACAGGTGTGTTCCCATAGGTGTGTTCCCACCTTTTGTTTTGTGCAGGGCTTAGATTTTCAGGGAGCCGAGCAACCCTTCCAGAAACCGCTCCCCCGCGTCCATCTGGCTGATCTCGATGAACTCGTCAGGCTTGTGCGCCTGTTCGATCGAGCCTGGGCCGCAGACCACCACGGGTACGTCCAGGCGCTGCTTGAACAGGCCGCCCTCGGTGCCGAAGGAGACCTTGGCGGTGCCGGTGTCCGGGGTGGCAAAGTTTTTCAGGAAGCGCACGGCTTCGACGCTCGGATGGGTGTCGAGGCCCGGATAGACGTTGAGGGTTTCGATCTCGATGTCCGCGACGCTGGAGAGTTTTTTCGCCTCGCGCACGATCACCTCGGCGCGCTCGCGCAGTTGCTCCAGGAACAGGTCCAGATCGTCGTCCGGCAAGTTGCGCACTTCGAAATCCAGGGTGCACAGGTTCGGCACGATGTTCAGTGCCTTGCCGCCGACAATCTGCCCGACATGCACGGTGCTGTAGGGCACGTCGTAATCCGCATCCTGGGCGCCTTGCTCCTGCAATTGCTGCTGGCTCTGGCGCAACGCCGCGATGAAATCGCAGGCGACGTGAATCGCATTGACCGAGCGCGGTGCCAGCGATGAGTGCGCTTCCAGGCCGCGACAGTAGGTGCGATAGGAACCCTTGCCCTTGTGGCCGAGCACGAACTGCATGTTGGTCGGCTCGCCGATCACGCACAAAAATGGCCGCACCGGTGCCAGGTGCAGCACGTCGAGCAAGCGCCGCACCCCCACGCAACCGATCTCTTCGTCGTGGGAAAGCGCCAGTTGCAATGGCCGGTTCAACGAATGGTCGGCGGCATCGAGCATGGCGTCGATGGCCAGCGCAATGAAACCTTTCATGTCACAACTGCCGCGCCCGTAGACCCGCCCATCGCGCACGGTCGCCTGGAACGCCGGAACGGTCCAGGCCTGCCCCGCCGCCGGCACCACGTCGGTGTGGCCGGACAGCAGGACCCCGGGCAACTCGCTCGGGCCGGTGCTGGCGAACAGGTTGGCCTTCTTGCCGCTCTCATCCTTGACGATCAGCGACTCGATGCCCTTGCTCAGCAACAGCTCGCGCACGTACTCGATCAGGGCCAGGTTCGATTCTGAAGAGACCGTTTCAAACGCCAGCAGGCGTTCGAAAATGGCTAGCACGCGGGGTTTCATGAGGCCTTGCTCCGTTGTTCGGCACAAAGGGCGAACCGGCGGATGGAAAACGGCTCGATGAAGGTTCGAGTGCTGCCGGTGCTGATCAGTTCAGCCATGACATCGCCAACGCCCGGACCGAGCTGGAAGCCATGGCCGCTGAAGCCGAACGCATAGTACAAGCCATCGACGTTGCCACTGGGCCCCATCACCGGCAGGGAATCGGGCAGGTAGCCTTCGATGCCGCTCCACACGCGGATGATGTTGAGATTGCCGACGCCCGGCAGCAGCCGACGCATCTGGTCCAGTTGGTTGAGGATGCTGCGCGGCTCGACATAGGCCCGGCGGTTGAGCATGTCCGGCTTGCTGCGATAGCCGCCGCCGATGATGATATTGCCCCGGGGAATCTGGCGGAAATAGATCACTTCTTCAGGAATCTTGGTGTACACGCCGATCACCGTCGGCAAGGCGTACGGCACCGGTTCGGTGACGGCCATCTGCGGGCCGTTGGTCTCCAGCGGCACCGGCTCGCCGAACTGCGCCGAGAGCTTCTGGCCCCAAGCGCCTGCGGTAATCAACAGTTGCGCGGCGCTGAACTGGCGACCATCGGTGGTGCTGATGCTGAACCCGTCACCGACCTTCTGCACCTCGGCCACTTCGCAGCGCTCCTCGATGCGTGCCCCGAGCCGCCGCGCCGCCCGAGCAAATGCCGGGGCTGCCAGACGCGGGTTGGCGTGACCGTCGTGAGGTGCATAGGAGCCGCCCTTGACGTCCTTGCCGAGAAACGGAAATCGCGCGTGCAGCTCGCTGCCGCGATAGATCTTCAAGTCCAGTTGCGCCGCTTCGGGGGCGGCCGCATAAGCCTCGAGTTCGGGAATTTCATCCTCGCGATAACACACGCGCATGTGCCCGCTGGCGATGAACTCCAGGTCGTCGTCGATCAGCTCCGGCAGACGCTTCCATAGCGCCCACGAGCGGTTGGCCAGTTCCAGTTGCCCGAGAAAACGCCCTTGGCGCCGCACGTTGCCGAAGTTGACGCCGCTGGCGTACTGGCCGATCTGGTCACGCTCGAGCAGGATCACCGACTGCCCCCTCTGGCGCAGGAAAAACGCTGCCGCCGAGCCCATCAGGCCGCCGCCGACAATTACCACATCGGCTTTATTTTCCGTCATGGCGTCACCTCCCGAGTGAGCATCGACAGTGGTTTGACCGGCGCCTGACCACGCTGGCGGCCCACCTCCTGCACCTGGACACCCGCTGCTGCTGCAATCACTTCGGCCCCGGCCTGGGAGCAATAACGTCCCTGGCAGCGGCCCATGCCGACCCGGCTGAACGCCTTGGCCCGATTGACTTCACAGGCACCCTTTTCGCTGACCGTGCGGCGTAGTTCGCCGGCGCTGATCATCTCGCAGCGGCAGACGATGGCCTCGTCCGGCAAGGCCTTGGCTTGCGCCGCTGGCCAGGGAAACGCCTGGGCCAGGCCGAGGCGAAACGCGTCCATCACCTTGAGCGCCTGGCGCTGTTCGGCGACGAGCGCGGCGTCTACCGGCTGCTGCAGATCGCTCAACAACGCCAAGGCGACCAGGCGCCCGGCATGCTCGGCGGCATCGGCGCCACGGATCTTCGAACCATCACCAGCGGCGTAGACACCGCTGACCGAGGTCCGTCCCTCTTCGTCCGTGTCCAGCAGCCATTGGCTGGAGGCCTCGTCAAAGCGCAGGCGGCAGCCCGCCAGGTCGGCCAGTTGGGTTTCCGGGCGCAAGTGATAACCCAGCGCCACCGCATCGCACGCCACCGTCAAGGTTTCCCCGCTCGCGGTACGAACCAGCACGCCACTGACACCGGCGCTCGCTTCTCCCAGAATCTGCAGCGGCGAAATACCCAGGTGCACGGCAATCTTCGCCCGATACAACTGCGCCAACAGCTTCATGCCGGTGAACAGCAAGCCCGGGCGCGCCATGAGTTTGGGCAAGGCCTTGATGCGCTGGCCCAGCGGCGATGTGTCCAGCACCGCCGCGACATTGGCGCCGGCCTTGAGGTATTGGCTGGCGACCAGATACAGCAACGGCCCGCTGCCCATGAACACCACCCGGTGGCCGATGGAAACCGCCTGGGCCTTCAACGCGATCTGCGCGCCGCCGAGGCTGTAGGTACCGCCCAACTGCCAGCCCTCGATGGGCATCAGGCGGTCGGTGGCGCCGGTGCAGAGGATCAGCGCGTCGTAATCCACCGTCGTATGCTGGCCCTGGCTGACGCAGCACAACTGCCCGGGTGTCAGGTTCCACACCAGGGTGTCCGGACGGTAGTCGATCTGCGGGCGCAAGCGGTCGAAGCTTTCGTGCAGGTCACGGGCCTTGTCCGCTTCGGTGCCGTACAGCGTGGCGTAGGTGCGGGTGAACCCTTCGGGCTGACGCCGGTAGATCTGCCCGCCATCGCGACGGTTTTCGTCGATCAGGGTCGGCTTGAAGCCCGCTGCGACCAGGGCCTGCGCGCAACGGATACCCGCCGGTCCAGCGCCTACAATGACTATCCGCGCAGCGGCCATATCGCCTCCGGTTGTTGAGTAATGATGTCCAGCCCTTCGCGTACTTCATTGGAGCAGGCTCGCAGGCGTTCGCCGCTGCGGGTCCAGACCCAGCAATCCTGGCAGGCGCCCATCAGGCAGAAACCGGCTCGGCTGCCCGGATCGAATTCCGACTGGCGCAACGCCGGGCCGTGGGTCAGCAATGCGACCATCAACGTGTCGCCCTGCAACGCCTCGACCGGGACGCCATCCACTTTCAATTTGACGACGAGTCGGCCCTGTTCGGCCAACCTCACGAAACGCGCGTTCATGCGTAAGCTCCCACGATCATGCTGTTTGAATCCTGTTGGCGCTTGAGCAGCTCGGCACTGTCGTGATGACAGAGCACCTCGCTGCCGCCGTCGATGATCCGCCGGGGCGGCGCGGTGTGGTTGCACAGGCCGTCGACCCGCACCGGGCAGCGATTGAGGAAGGTGCACAGCTCCGGCACCTCGGCGCGCGCGCCCAACGCCGGCAGCGTGCCGCACGTCGTGGTGCCACAACTTTCCAGCCAGCCCTGGCGCAACTCCGGCACCGAGTGGATCAACAGGTCGGTGTAGGGATGGAACGGCGCCTGGGCGAACGATTGCCGGCTGCCCTCTTGAACCTTGTGGCCGCTGTACATCACCACGATATCGTCGCACAGCGCCCGCACCGTGGAGATGTCGTGGCTGATGAACAGGTAGGACACCCCCAGTTGCTGGCGCAGGTCGCGCAGCAGTTCAAGGATCGCCGCGCCGACCACCGTGTCCAGCGCCGAGGTCACTTCATCGCACAGGATCAGGTCCGGCTTGGCCGCCAGTGCCCGGGCCAGGTTGACCCGCTGTTTCTGTCCGCCGGAGAGTTCGCTCGGGCGGCGCTCGGCCATGTCCCGTGGCAGACGCACCAGGTCGAGCAATTCGCCGATACGCTCACGCAGCGCCGCGCCCTTGAGGCCGAAATACATCTTCAACGGCCGGCTCAGGATGGTGCTGATGCTGTGCATCGGGTTGAGCGCGGTGTCGGCATTCTGGAACACCATCTGGATGCGTCGGAACTGTTCGTCCGTGCGTTCGGACAGGCTGCCACCCAGTGGCTGGCCGTCAAATGTCAGCCCGCCCAGGGCCGGGGTCAACAGCCCGGCCACCACCCGCGCCAAGGTCGATTTGCCCGAGCCTGACTCACCGATCACCCCGATGGCCTGGCCCCTGCGCACGGTCAGGTCGATGTCTTCGAGCACCCGGATCGCCGGCATGCCGTGCTGGTTCTTGTTGCCGTAGCCGGCGGTCAGGCCCTTGATGGTCAACAGCGGCGTGTCTTCGGCTACGCCGCACGGCGGGCGAATCGTCGTGTCTGGCCGTGCCGCCGCCAGCAGGCTGCGGGTGTAGGCGTGAGCCGGGCCCTTGAGCAGCGGCGCGGTGGCGCTCTGTTCGAAGATCTGCCCGCCGTTGAGCACCACGATCTGGTCGGCCATCTGCGCCACGACAGCCAGGTCGTGGGAGACGTAGACCGCCGTCGCGCCACGTTCACGCACCACCCGCTTGAAGGCGCGCAGCACGTCGATCTGGGTCGTCACATCGAGGGCCGTGGTCGGCTCATCGAGCACCACCAGCAGCGGATCGCTGATCAGCGCCATGGCCGCCATCACCCGCTGCAATTGCCCGCCAGACACTTGATGGGGATAGCGTTGACCGATGCCTTCGGGGTTGGGCAGCGCCAGGTCGCGGAACAGTTCGATGGCCTTGGCTTCGAGCACGGCCCGGCTGCCCAGGCCATGGATCAACGCCCCTTCCACCACTTGGTCGATGAGTTTCTTGGCCGGGTTGAACGCCGCCGCGGCGCTTTGGGCAATGTACGACACCCGATTGCCGCGCAGGCCTTGCAGCTCGCGCTCACTCAAGGCGAGCATGTCGTGCTCGCCAATCTGCACCACGCCGCCAGCCAGGCGACAACCGCGTCGGGCATAACCGAGCAGTGCCAGGGCGATGGTGGTCTTGCCCGAACCGGACTCGCCGATCAGCGCCAGCACTTCACCTTTCTCCAGGGAGAAACTCACACCCTTGACGATCTCCACCTCGCTGCGCTCGCCACAGGCGACCACGCGCAGGTTCTCGACTCGGATCAATTGGCTCATATCAATGGCCTCCCGTACGTCGGTTGCGCCGCGAAGACAAGCGGTCGATAAACAGATTGACGCCAATGGTCAGGGTGCCGATGGCCAGGGCTGGAATCACGATGGCCGGCGCGCCTTGGTTGAGGCCGCCAATGTTTTCCCGCACCAGCGAGCCCAGGTCGGCATCCGGCGGCTGCACACCCAGGCCGAGGAAGCTCATGCCGCTGAGCAGCAGGACGATGAAACCGAAACGCAGGCCCAGGTCGGTCAGCACCGGGTTGAGCATGTTCGGCAGGATTTCCACACAGGCGATGTACAGCCGGCGTTCGCCACGGGTGCGGGCCACTTGCACGTATTCCAGGGCCTCGATGTTCACCGCCATGCTGCGGGCGATACGAAACGCCCCCGGGGTGAAACTGAGCACCGCCGTGCAGATCAGCAGGGTCACCGACGAGCCGAACGCCGAGACCATGATCAGCGCGAGCATCTTGCTCGGGATTGAAATGAAGGCGTCCATCAGGCGGCTGATCAGCTCGTCCAGCCACTTCGGCGAAACCACCGACAGCAGCGCGCAACCGGTGCCCAGCCCACTGGCCAGTACTGCCGCCACCAACGCCAGGCCCACCGTGAAGCGCGCGCCCACGAGAATGCGGCTGAGCATGTCGCGACCCAAGTAATCGGTGCCCAACGGATACGTGGCGCTGAGGTTGTCGAAGACGTTGTCGGAGACCACTTCCCCCACCGGGTGCGGCGCCAGCCATGGCCCGAAGATCGCCACCAGCAACCAGATCACGCACATCGCGGCGCCGATCAGGCCGAGCCAGGGGGTTTTGCGCGACACGTTGCCCAAGGCCAGTTCGGGCGCCGCAGGCGGGGATTTCACAATGAGATTGTTCATTGGTTTCTCAGCCTCGGATTGGACAGGATCGCGCACAGGTCAGCCACCAGCACCAACACCAGGTACGCCGTACAAAACAGCATGGTGCAGGCCTGGACCAACGCCATGTCGCGGTTGGTCACGGCATCGACCATCAGGCTGGCGATGCCGGGATAGTTGAAGATCGTCTCGACGATCACCACCCCACCCAACAGGTAGGACAGGCTCAGGGCGATGGCATTGGCAATCGGCCCGATGGCATTGGGCAAGGCATGGCGCAGCACCACCCGCACCGGGCTCACGCCCTTGAGACGGGCCATTTCCACGTAGGGGCTGTCGAGTTGATCGATCACCGCCGCCCGGGTCATGCGCGCCATCTGCGCAACGATGACGCAGCACAGGGTCATCACCGGCAAGGCGTAGGTGCGCATGAATTGCAGCGGCGAAGTGATCTCGCTGGAATAGGACAGCGCCGAAAGCCAGCCCAGGTTCACCGCGAAAATCAGCACGGCAAGGGTGGCGACCAGGAACTCCGGCACCGCCACCATCGTCAGGGTGAAGAAGCTCAGGAAGCCGTCGATGCGCCCCCCTCGCCCCATCGCCGAGCCGATGCCCAGGATCAACGCCACCGGCACCGACACCAGCGCCGTGGCCGCCGCCAGCATCAGCGTGTTGGGGACCCGGCCAGCCATCAACTCGCTGACCGGCGTGGCGTTGGAGATCGACACGCCCATGTCACCGCTGAGCAGGCTCATCAACCAGTGCAGGTAGCGCAACACACCCGGTTGGTCCAGGCCCATCTTCACCCGCAGCGCCGCCACTTGCTCAGGCGTGGCGAACTGTCCAAGGGACTGTTGCGCCGCGTCTCCCGGCAACACCGCCGTAATGGCGAACACCACCATCGATACGATCAACAGGGTCACGACCGCAGCGCCCAGGCGCCGGCCGATCAACCAAAGTGTGTTGCTATTCATCGCCCTACCCCTTGTGCCATGTCACGCCGCCAGACCACACGCATCAAGCGTCAAGCCAGACTTGCTCAGCGAACATATAGCCCATGAAACCGCCCAGCGGGTTGGTGCCATAACCTTTGACGCGTTGGTCGACGCCATCGATGTTGCTGATGAACACCGGGATGCCGATGCCGCTGTGGTCATGCACCAGGGTCTGCATGTCGGCATACATCTGCCCGCGCTTGGCCTCATCGGTTTCACCGCGAGCCTGGATCAGCAACTGGTCGAACTGCGGGTTTTTCCAGCCGGATTCGTTCCACGGTGCCGTGGACTGGAAGAACTGCGAGAACAACATGTCGGCGTTAGGCCGCGGGTTGATGTTGCCGAAGCTCAGCGGGTGCTTGGCCCAGTGGTTGGACCAGTAGCCGTCGCTCGGCAGCCGATTGACGTTGAGCTTGAGCCCGGCCTCCTTGGCCGATTGCTGCAGCAGCACGGCAACGTCGACCGAACCGGTGGCGGCTGGCGAGCACATCACCGGCATGCTGATGCTTTCCATGCCGGCCTTCTTCAGCAGGAAACGAGCCTTCTCCGGATCGTAGGTCCGTTGCGGCAGGTCGGCGTTGTAGAAACGGGAGCCGGGTGCAATCGGGTGGTCGTTACCGACCCTGGCAAACCCACGGAAGATCGCCGACTTGACCTGTTCGCGGTCCAGCAGCAGTTTCATCGCCTCGGTGAACTCCGGGCTCTGGCCGGGCATCTGGTCCTGGCGAATGATCAGGTCGGTGTAGTTGCCCGACGGCGAGTCCACCACGCGATGGGTGGTGCTGTCCTTGATGCGCGTGGTCGAGCGCGGGTTGACCTCGTTGATGATCTGCACGTCGCCCGACAGCAACGCGTTGACCCGTGACGGCTCGTCACCGATGCCGATGAATTCGATTTCGTCCAGGTACGGCAGGCCAGGCTTCCAGTAGTTGGTATTGCGCGCACCGATGGAACGCACCCCAGGCTTGAATTCCTTGACCTTGAACGGACCGGTGCCGATGCCCTGGTTGAAGTCGCTGGTGCCCTCGGGGACGATCAACAGGTGGGACACGGCAAGGATCGACGGCAGCTCGGCATTCGGGCCGCTCAGGCGGATCTGCACTTCATGGGTGCCGGTGGCCTTGACCTCGGCAAACTGCTCGGCCAGCGGCAAGACCTTGGAACCGGTGATCGGGTCTTTGTGACGCATCAGGGAAAACACCACGTCGGCGGCGGTGAGGCCCTTGCCGTTGTGGAAGGTCACTTCCTTGCGCAGGGTAATCACCCAGAGCGTGGCGTCGGTGGTGTCCATGCGTTCGGCCAGTTCCAGTTGCGGCACCATGTGGCTGTCGAAACGCGTCAGGCCGTTGTAGAACATGTAGTGACGCACGTAGTCCGTGGACGATGAGCCTTTGGCCGGGTCCAGGGTATCGGCGGTGGAACTGGAGATACCGGCGACCCGGATACGCCCGCCGGGCTTGCCTTTGCCGGGGGTTGCCGACTCATCGGCAAGCAGCTTGCCGGCGGCGCCGAACAGGCTGCCGGCACCCGCCGCGGCCACCCCGGCCAGCCCGAGCATCTGCAATGCATGGCGGCGCGACATGCCGCGGTTGAGCCCTTCGAAAACACGCAGACTTTCTGTACCGGTGATCAACTGGTCTTTGATGCCGTTTTTAGTGTCACTCATGTCAGTTCTACCTTTCGGAAAATGATAGGGCTCGATTACGTGCGTTAACGCAACGTGGTTGAAACGCCAAACAACGCGGTGAAACTCAGT
Source organism: Pseudomonas sp. KB_12 (assembly GCF_052114545.1). Lineage (NCBI taxonomy): Bacteria > Pseudomonadati > Pseudomonadota > Gammaproteobacteria > Pseudomonadales > Pseudomonadaceae > Pseudomonas > Pseudomonas sp. KB_12. Next base: position 150,767 of record NZ_JBFREY010000008.1, read on the forward strand.
GCAGGTAGTCCTGCAAGCGGTAATACGCGCCGACCAGCGGCAAAAACCAAGGCTTGCCGAAGTGCCCGGGAATGGCCGGCCAGTCCAGTTCGCGCCAAGGGTTGGCCTCGACCTTGCCGGCCATGACCTCGGCCATCACCTGCCCCATGTGCACCGACATCTGCACGCCGTGGCCGCTGTAGCCCATGGAGTGATAAACCCCGCCATGCTGGCCGGCCCGGGGCAGGCGATCGGAGGTCATGTCCACCAGGCCGCCCCAGCAATAGTCGATCCGAGTGTTCGCCAATTGCGGGAACATCTGCACCATCGCCGCTTGCAGCACCTTGCCGCTCTTGGCGTCGGACACGCTGTCGGACATGGCGAACCGCGCACGGCCGCCAAACAGCAGGCGGTTGTCCGGGGTCAGGCGAAAGTAGTTACCGATCATGCGGCTGGTGACATAGGAGCGCCGGGCCGGCAGCAAGCTGTCGATCAGCGCCTGGGGCAGGACCTCGGTGGCGATCACGAAACTGCCCACCGGCACGATCCGCCGCCGATACCAGCCCAGGCCACCCTGCTGACAGGTACCGGTCGCCAGCAGGATCTGCGAGGCTTGCAGCGCCCCTTTGCTGGTGTTGACTCGATAACCGCCGGCACTGGCCTTCCAGTCTTGCACCGCCACGCCCTGGAAGATCAACGCACCGTGACGGGCGGCCGCTTGCGCCAGGCCGACGCCGAAACGCCCGACATGCATCTGCACGCCATTGCGCTGCAGCAGGCCACCGTGAAACTGCGCCGAATTGACTTCCTCCCGCGTCTCCTGGGCCGAGAGCAGCTCGACCTCGGCATCGACTTCCTTGCGGATCAATTCACAGGTACGCGCCAACCCTTCGTAGTGCATCGGCTTGGCAGCCAGCTTGAGCTTGCCGTTGCGCTTGAGGTCGCAAGCAATCTGCTCTTGCTCCACCAGCGTCACGACGCTCTGCACGGCGCTTTCATAGGCTTGGTAATACGCCCGAGCCTTGTCGGCGCCGAGGCTGGCGGTGAGCGCCGCGTAGTCCTGGGCCACGCCGGTACTGCAATGCCCGCCGTTGCGCCCTGACGCCTCGCCAATCACCCTGCCCGCTTCCAGCACCGCCACGCTGGCCCCCTTCAAGGCCAGGGCCCGCGCCGCCGCCAGACCGGTGAAGCCGCCACCGACGATGGCGACATCGACCTGCCCGGGCAATCCGCCGAGCTGAGCACCGGTGAACGCCGGTGCGGTGTCGAGCCAATAGGACTCACTGCCCATGTCTAACCCCTTTCGCCTGCATGCGTGCGTCGAGACTCAGAGCCCGACCAGCGCGGGCAACCCGCCGATGTCCGGGATCTGGTGGTAGCCAAAGGCAGCGTTGGCCGGGTGTTCATGACCGCGGGCGACGAAGGCTTTGTGCTTGATCTTCATGTCGTGGGCCGACATCAGGTCGTAGCGGAAGCTCGACGACACATGCAGGACGTCTTCCGGTCCGCAGCCAAGGTTATCGAGCATGAATTCGAAGGCGGCCAGGCGCGGCTTGTAGGCCTGGGCCTGCTGGGCCGTGAAGACTTTATGGAAAGGTGCGCCGAGCTTGTCGACGTTGGACATGATCTGCTCGTCCATCGCGTTGGAAAAAATCACCAGGGGGATCTTGTCGGCGATTTTCGACAGGCCCGCCGGTACATCGGCGTGGGGGCCCCAGGTTGGCACGGCGTCGTAATAGAGCTGGCCTTCGCCACGATATTCGACGCCCCAACGCTTGCAGACCCGCATCAGGGAGGTCTTGATGATTTCATCATAGGGCCGCCAGTCCCCCATCACCTGGTCCAGGCGATAAGCGGAGAAATCCTTGACGAACTGGTCCATCTGCCCGGCATCGACACGGTCGGCGAACAGCTCGCGGGTCATGGTGCCCATCTGGAAATTGGTCAACGTGCCGTAGCAGTCGAAGGTGATGTACTTGGGTCGAAGAAAGCTCATGAGTGCGGTCCTGGATTGTTGTTGAAGGCTCGACGAGGCGAACGATGGCGCCTTTCGTGAGGCATCGGTGCAACGCTGCATCACGTTTTCATTACAACACCATGAGACCGTGGATAAATCGTTAAAAATACCGGCCGCTTGGTACAAACCACCGTTTTGCGGGGCTCGCTCAGCAGACTTTGCGGGATGCTCCAGGCGCGGGCGTCGCGCCGTGTTTCTTTGGGTTTGCGGGCAGTTATGGTGCGCCAAACGGCTCTGCAAAGAGTTGTTTTCGGCAGAATCTACGCTTGGCGCAGCAGCTTCAGCATCCGCGGTGAATGGGCTGGCGTCATCGCGAGCAGGCTCGCTCCCACAGGGGGGTGGTGGTGGACACAGGTTCAAGGAACGCCGCCGATCCATTGTGGGAGCGAGCTTGCTCGCGAAAGCGGTGGGTCTGCTTGCAGGTGTGGTGAATGGGCTGGCGTCATCGCGAGCAAGCTCGCTCCCACAGGAGGGTTGGTGGTGGACACAGGTCCGAGGAACGCCGCCGATCCATTGTGGGAGCGAGCTTGCTCGCGATGGCGGTGGGTCGGTAGGAGCAGTGGCCCATTCAGACCTTCAGTTCGGCCTCCAGGAAACCCACCAACGCCTGCACCCGCGCGCTACGCAGTTTGCGCGAGGGCACCAGGAGGTTGATTGGGGCGCTGTCGAATTGCCAATCGGCGAGCACCCGTACCAGGCGGCCGTCGGCGATGGCTTTGCTGACGTCCCATTGCGAGCGCAGCACCAGCCCCAGGCCCTGTTCGGCCCAGCGTCGGGCCACGCTGCCATCGTTGCTCAACAACGCAGGCTTGATCCGCAGGGTCTTGCGCCCGTGCGCATTGCGCAGGTGCCACAGGGTGACATCTTCATCGTTTTCACGAATACAGATGCAGCGATGCTCGGCGAGTTGCTCCGGCGCTAGCGGTGTGCCGTTCTGCTCCAGGTAAGCGGGACTCGCGCACAGCCATCGGTCATTTTGCGTGAGGGGCCGGGCGACCCACTGGCTGTCGCTCAGGTGACCGATGTGAATCACCGCATCGCTGTCATGACGGTCAGGCCAGGGCGTTTCCCGTAGATCCAGATGCAGGCACAGCTGCGGATGCAACCTGGCAAAACGGGCCAGCAGCGGCGCGAGGCGTTGACGTCCATAGCCGAACGGTGCCGCCAGCCTGAGGGTGCCTGCCAGTTGATCGTCTTGCTGCCTGAACGATTCGGGAAGCGCTTCCAGCTGTTCCAGCAACAGCGCACTCTGGCGCGAGAAACGCTCGCCGTCGGCGGTCAGGCTCAGCCGCCGGGCGTCGCGATTGGCCAAGGTCAGGCCCAGGAGTGTCTCCAATTTGCGCAAGCGCATGGACAGCGCCGGTGGCGAGACATTGAGGGCCCTGGCAGCTGCGCTCAACGATTCGCAGCGTGCCAGCGTCACGGCCATGCGCAGGTCTTCGAGGCTGATCATTCAGTTCAACTTAATGATTGATGACAGCGCATTGAACCACGGCTTTACGATGACTGAGTAGAGTCGAGCCTGTCTTTCACCCGCGAGCCTCGTTCATGCCAGTCTCAATTGCTTCCCTCGATACCCCGGTCGCGCTCATCGATGTACCGCGGATGCAGCGCAATATCCAACGCATGCAACACCGCATGGACGCCTTGGGGGTGCGTTTGCGCCCGCACATCAAGACCAGCAAATGCCTGCCGGTGGTTCAGGCGCAGCTTGCAGCAGGCGCCAGCGCCATCACCGTGTCGACCCTCAAGGAAGCCGAGCATTGCTTCGCCGCCGGCATCCGCGACATCTTTTATGCCGTGTCCATGGCGCCCGGCAAACTGGCCCAGGCCCTGACGCTGCGGCGCAAGGGCTGTCGCTTGAGCATCTTGACCGACAGCCTGGCGGCGACGCAGGCCATCGTCGATTTCGGCAGGCAGCACGACGAACGTTTCGAGGTCTGGATCGAGATCGATTGCGATGGTCATCGCTCCGGCGTGCGCGTTGAAGACGATGCACTTGTCGACATCGCCCGGCGACTCAGCGAAGGCGACATGCAGCTTTGCGGCGTCATGACCCACGCCGGGTCCAGCTACGAGCTCGACACACCCCAAGCGCTGCAAGCCTTGGCCGAACAAGAACGCCATCTCTGCGTCAGCGCCGCCCAACGCATCCGTGCAGACGGGCTGGCCTGCCCCGAGGTCAGCATCGGCTCCACACCCACGGCACTTTCGGCGCAAAGCCTGGAAGGCGTCACTGAAGTGCGCGCCGGCGTCTATGTGTTCTTCGACCTGGTGATGCACAACATCGGTGTTTGCCAGGCGGATGAGCTGGCCCTGAGCGTGCTGACCACCGTGATCGGCCATCAGCCGGACAAAGGCTGGATCATCACCGATGCCGGCTGGATGGCCATGAGTCGTGATCGGGGTACACAGCGCCAGCAGCGGGATTTCGGCTATGGGCAAGTGTGCAGCGAAGCCGGCGACTGGATCGAGGGCGCCCTGCTCTCCAGCGCCAACCAGGAGCACGGCATCGTCACCCTTTCCAGCCCCGGGGACATCGATATCACCGAGCGGTTTCCCATCGGCAGTCGCCTGCGCATCCTGCCCAACCACGCCTGCGCCACCGGTGCGCAATTCCCTGATTACCGCGCCTGCGATGCCTCGGGCGCGGTGCACACCTGGAGTCGTCTGCATGGCTGGTGAAATCGAGTTGATTCACACAACCCAGGCGGCCGCTGCGGGTGGACATTACGCCCAGGCGGTCTTGCACCAGGGCGTCTTGTACGTGTCCGGGCAACTGCCGGTACGCGCCGATGGCAGCCACAGCGTCGACCAACCGTTCGAAGTGCAAGCCGCCATCGTCCTGGACAACCTGATGGCGATTCTCGGCGCGGCGGGCCGCAGCCCCAGCGACCTGTTGAAAGTGACGGTCTATGTCGCCGGCATCGAACACTGGCCGGCTTTCGACCGGATCTACGCCCGCTATCTCGGCGAACACCGGCCTGCGCGCGCGGTGGTGCCCGTCCCGGCCTTGCACCATGGGTACCTGATCGAAATCGAAGCGCTGGCCCGTGCGCGCCCCTTCCCAACGGTATAGATAAACCTGTGGCGAGGGAGCTTGCTCCCGCTTGAGTGCGAAGCGCTCAGCGCTTTTTTGGGGCCGCTGCGCGACCCAGCGGGAGCAAGCTCCCTCGCCACAGGGGGGGTTGGGCCAGGTCTTGTATTGCAATTGAACCGCTGTCGAGGATTTTCGAGGGAATATCATGAAGCCAGAAAAAAGCGACGTCTTGATTATCGGCGGCGGCATCATGGGGTCGGCGTCGGCGTTTTTCCTGCGCCAGCGTGGGCACTCGGTGACCCTGCTGGAACGCGACCTGATCGGCCAATACGCCAGTGGCGTGAATTTCGGCAACGTGCGGCGCCAAGGGCGATTCCTCGGCCAACTGGAGTTGTCGAATCGCTCGTACGGGTTGTGGAAACGGCTCCCCGAGTTGATCGGCGATGACCTGGAGTTCATCCCCAGCGGCCATATGCGCGTCTGTTATCGCGAGGACGAAATCGCCGAGCTTGAAGCCTACGCCGCCGCCCCCGAAGCCCGCGAATTGGACTTGCAAATCATCACCGGCAAGGCGTTGCACGCACGTTTCCCGTTCCTCGGCGCGCAGGTCAAGGGCGGCTCGTACGCCCCTCACGACGGCCACGCCAACCCACGCCTGGCCGCCCCGGCATTTGCCCGCGCGGCGACACGGGCCGGGGCCAGCATCCGCGAGCGAACAGAGGTCGCCGCGGTACAAAAGGTGAATGACCAATTCCACGTGACCACCACCGACGGCCAGCTATTCATTGCAGAGCAACTGCTGATCACGGCGGGGGCGTGGGGGGCGAAGCTGTCCGAACAATTCGACGAAGCGGTACCGTTGGAAGCCAATGGCCCACAGATGTCGGTCACCGAACCTGTGCCCTACGCCTTGCCGACCGTGATCGGCGTGTTCACCAAGATAAAGGAAGAGGTGATTTATTTCCGGCAGATCCCCCGAGGCAACCTCATCATCGGCGGCGGCAACCGCTGCAAACCGGACATGATCAACCGTCGCGCCTACTTCAAGCCCGAGAGCCTGCTCAACCAGATGCAGCAGATGAGCCGCCTGCTGCCCGGGGTGGCGAACCTCAACATCATCCGGGTGTGGAGCGGCATCGAAAGCTATACGCCAGACTCGCTGCCGATCATGGGCCCAAGCGGCAAGGTCAAGGGCTTGTTCTATGCCTTTGGGTTCTGCGGGCATGGCTTCCAGCTCGGCCCCGGCGTCGGCGACGTCATGGCCGAGCTGATCAGCACCGGCAGCACTGGCACCCTGATCAGCCCTTTTGATATTCGCAGGTTTACCGAACCGACCGCCCTGACAATGCCTCAGATGAGCACGCCTGGCACTGGCAGACTCATTTGATACAAGCGACTGGGCGTCCTTTTTGCCCTGGACGGATGCTGCCACTTTTTTCGCGAAGTTAACCCGGCAGATACAGCAGATTCTTCTTTGCCAGGCTTGAGAACGGCATATCCCATCCGGGCCGCTTTGTTAGTTTATCGAGAAGATAACGGCTTCAGGATCTGTCGCCGGCAGTGCTATCACCGCTCTATGGGAGCCCGTTGGATGACCACCCCTTTTTTGAACACCCCGCCTACGTCCCAGCAGTTCTATATCAACGGTGACTGGCAGTCTCCGGCATACCCGGCCACGCTGCCCGTGGTCAATCCCGCCACCGAGCAAGTCATTGCCGAGGTCGCCCGAGGGTCCGGCGAAGACGTTGACCGCGCCGTCGCCGCGGCTCGCGCAGCATTTCCCGACTGGTCGGCGACCCCGGTGGAAGCACGCGTGGCGATCCTGGGAAAGATCCATGCGCTGATCCTTGAACGCAAAGAAGAACTGGCCCAGGCGCTCTCGCTGGAGATGGGCGCGGCCATCGGCTTCGCACGGGCCATGCAAGTGCCGCTCGCCGCCGAACACGTTCGGGTGGCCCGCGATGTGCTGTCCACTTACACCTTCCAGAAGATTGAGCATGGCACGGCCATTCAACGCGAACCCATTGGCGTGTGCGGCCTCATTACGCCGTGGAACTGGCCGCTGTATCAAATCACCGCCAAAGTCGCCCCGGCGATTGCCGCCGGTTGCACGGTGGTGTTGAAACCCAGCGAACTGTCGCCCCTGAGCGCTCTTCTCTTCGCACAATTGGTGCATGACGCAGGCCTGCCTGCCGGCGTCTTCAACCTGGTGAACGGCAGCGGTGCCGAGGTCGGCGCGGCCATGGCGGCGCATCCCGACATCGACCTGATCTCCATCACCGGCTCGAACCGCGCCGGCGCACTGGTGGCCCAGGCCGCCGCCCCTACGGTCAAGCGCGTTACCCAAGAGTTGGGCGGCAAGTCCCCGAACGTGCTGTTGCCCGACGCCGACTTCGCCAAGGCCGTGCCGCCGGGCGTGATGTCGGCATTTCGCAATGTCGGCCAATCGTGCAGCGCACCGACCCGAATGATCGTGCCAAGGAACCGCCTGGCGGAAGTCGAGGCATTGGCTGCCGCCACCGCCAACGCGATCATCGTGGGCGATCCACAATTGGAAGCAACCGTGCTCGGTCCCATCGCCAACGAGGCCCAGTTCAATCGCGTGCAAGCCATGATCGAAGTGGGCATGAATGAAGGTGCCAAGCTTGTCTGCGGTGGCCCAGGGCGCCCGGAGGGCCTTGAACAAGGCTTCTACACCCGCCCCACGGTTTTCTCGCAGGTCGACAGCGCCATGCGCATCGCCCAGGAAGAAATCTTCGGCCCGGTGCTGTGCATCATTGCCTATGACACGGTGGATGAAGCCGTCGCCATCGCCAACGACACCGTCTATGGGCTGGGCGCGCATGTCCAGGGCCAGGACCTTGAGCTTGCGCGCGCCGTTGCGTCGCGTATCCGCGCAGGGCAAGTGCTGCTGAACTACCCGGCGTGGAACCCGATGGCACCGTTCGGTGGCTACAAGCGTTCGGGCAATGGCCGTGAGTATGGGGTTCACGGGTTTGAGGAGTATCTGGAGATCAAGGCGATTGTCGGCTTCGAATGACCGCCCTACTCCTCGGTCCGCCCGGTGCCCTCGCGATCGTGCGCGTAATGTCGAGTGAACGGAAACGCCGGCAGCCAGGCCTCACGGCGCACGGTCCAGCTTTCGTAGGTGGGCATCAGTTGATCGGGGGCGTCCAGCGTGCCGAGGTGCACTTCTATTTCGTCACCCGAGCGGGCGAACAGCGACGAGCCGCAGCGGGGACAGAAAAAGCGTCCGGCGTAGTCCCGTGCTTCACCTTCGATCGTCACGGCATCCTGAGGAAACACGGCGGCAGCGTAGAAGAGCGCGCCGTGATGTTTGCGACAGTCGAGGCAGTGACAGAGGCCTACGCGATACGGACGGCCTGAGGCTTGGATACGAACGTTGCCGCACAGGCATCCGCCGGTGAATCGGTCCATGGTGGGGCTCCTCTGTCGTTGAGCGATCGAGATACAACCTTCGACCGCTTCTACCTGTTTCTGGTTTAACTCATTCAACCCACCATCGGCACCGCAATCAGCAATATCGCCGTCCCATGGGTAGCGGTCGATGCCACGACGCCGTAGCGCATACAAATGAGCCCGCAGGCCAGGCCCTCTATCAGCGTAAACAGCAACACGGGCCAACCGAGTTGGGTAACGCTCAAGGCGAGAAAAGCATGCAACGCAGAAAACGCCACGGCACTGATCAGCGCTGCTCGCAGGGCGCTGACATGCAGTTCGAGGTAACCCTGCAAGAAGCCACGAAACAGCACTTCTTCCAGCGCGTTAGCGCCATAGGCCAGCACCGCCATGCCGAGTAGCCAGGGCCAATAACCTGGAATCACCGTTTCAGCCCCTTGATAAAGCCGCAACGGCAAACCGATCAGGCAGCCCACGGCGATGCCCAGGACCAGGCCAACCAGTCGATTGCCTTTGAATAGCACCACCAGTTGCCACAAGTCTGGCAACAGGCGCGCGCTCAACGCGACCAACAGCAGCGACGAAACACCCAACATCGCCAGCACGAACGGGTTGGCCAGAAAACCAATCTGCAGATCGCCGTTCAGGGACCACATGTGCAAGGGCGTCATGGCGTCGCGCATCAACACGAATGCCAATAGCACAATCACGATACGCAACGCTGTCTGGGTCTTGGGCGTCAACGCGAACCAGAGGCCGAAGAGTGCCAGGCCCGGCAGCAGATACAGGGTGTAGTCCAGCAGTACAACCAGTCCTTCGGCGATCATTGCGCTCTTCCCTTGGCGTCAACCGGCGCATGTTGCGCCATCAGTTCCACGACCCAATCGATGAACACCCGCAACTTGGCGCTGATGTGCCGGTTCGGGGGATAGGCCACATACAGCGGCATCGGCTCGAGGTGCCAGTCTTCGAACAGCGGCACCAACCCGCCCTGCGCCTCATGAGGCCTGGACATGTACTTGGGCAGCCAGAGCACGCCCAGCCCAGCCAAACCGGCCGCGAGGTAGGCGTTGCCGTCGTCGATGGCCAGCGCGTAGCGCCCTTTGACGTGAAGCAGCTCACCGTCACGGCGCATGGCGTAGGGCAAGGATTTGCCGGTGCGGGCCCACAGGAAACCCACGGTGCGGTGGTGCGAGCCTTCCAATTCTCGCGGATGCGCGGGCAGGCCAAATCGTGCCAGGTAACTCGGGGCGGCGAAAACGCCGAGGGCGAGATCGCCAACGCGTCGGGCGACCAGCGACTGATCCCTCAACTCACCGCCGCGCACCACGCAATCGACGTTTTCATCGAGCATGTCGACGATGCGATCACTGACGCCCATGTCGATCTGGATGTCCGGGTATCGCGCGTAGAACGTTGGCAAGGCCGGTATCAGGATCATCGAAGCCAGCGGGCTCGGCACGTCCACCCGCAGTCGCCCGCGAGGTAACGCCTGGGCGCCGGACACGCTGGTCTCGGCATCGTCCATGTCGGCCAGCAGCCGGATCACCCGCTCGTAATAAACCGCGCCGTCGGCGGTGACGTTGACCTTGCGCGTGGTGCGGTTGAGCAGTTTGACCCGCAACCGTGCTTCGAGCTGCTGCACCAGTTGGGTCACGGTGGTCTTGCTCATGTGCAGGGTTTCAGCCGCCTTGGTGAAGCTGCCCGCCTCCACGACTCGAACGAACGCTTGCATCGCATCAAAACGATCCATTTGTGCCTCGGCTGTCGATCCGATTGTTTGGATTCTACAAACAGTGATCGCCAAGGTTGCTCGTTTATCGCCAGGACACAAGCCCCTAGAGTGAGTTCATCGTTTGGAACCCACTCTTTGATGGAGGTACTCATGACACAGCGCGACGTGGTTTTCCCGCCTGGACGCCAGGCACTCTATGAGCGCAATCGCTATTCGCCGGCGATTCGGTCCAATGGTTTTCTGTTCGTCTCGGGACAGGTTGGTAGCACCGAAAACGGTTCGCCAGAGCCCGACCTGGAAGCTCAGGTTCGGCTGGCGTTCAACAACCTGAAGGCGATTCTTGCTGCCGCCGATTGCAGTTTTGATGATGTGGTGGACGTCACGGTGTTCATGGTCGACCCCGAATCGATCTTCGAACGGGTCTGGAGCGTCGTGCCCGAGTTCTGGGGCAACGCACCGCATCCGACGCTGACGGCGGTGGGCGTGACATGGCTGTATGGGTTTCAGTTCGAGATCAAGGTGATTGCCAAGTTGCCTGAAACCACCCTATAGGTCAGCTTGCATCAATGTGGCTGTGCCGCCGCCATCGCGAGCAGGCTCGCTCCCACAGGGGGACCTGTGCTGGTCGGGAATTCGAAGTCACCACAAATCAAATGTGGGAGCGAGCTTGCTCGCGATGGCGCCGGATCAGCTTGCATCAATGTGGCTGTGCCGCCGTCATCGCGAGCAAGCTCGCTCCCACAGGGGAATGATGGTGGTGATTCGCCGGCTAGCCTTTTACCGCGGCCTCAATCGCGGCAATGTCGATCTTGGTCATCGTCATCATGGCCTCGAAGGCACGCTTGGCGGCGGCTTTGTCGGCACTGGCGACCGCTTCAAGCAACACGCGAGGACTGATCTGCCACGACAACCCCCACTTGTCCTTGCACCAGCCGCAGACGCTCGCCTCGCCGCCGTTGTCGATGATCGCGTTCCACAAACGGTCTGTTTCGGCCTGGTCTTCAGTTGCGATCTGAAATGAAAAAGCCTCGCTGTGCTTGAACGCCGACCCGCCGTTGAGGCCGACGCAAGGGATGCCGATCACCGTGAATTCCACGGTGATCACGTCGCCCTGCTTGCCCGACGGATAATCGCCCGGGGCATGATGAATAGCGCTCACCGCACTGTCAGGAAAGGTTTTTGCGTAGAACTCCGCCGCTTCCTGGGCGTTGCCGTCGTACCAGAGGCAGATCCTGTTTTTATTGTTCATTCCGGTTCTCCGAAAGGGACTGGACGATAAAGTCTAGCAGCCCCTCCGAAAGTTACAGATGACCGGCCCTCAGGTGAACAGATCAACCCCCAACTGGAACGCAACCCACAATGCCAGGCCTGTGGCAAACATCAACGCGATGTTCTCGAACAGGTTATTGCGGTTTTCCTTGCCCAGCAGGGACTTCTGGTTGGACATGATCAGCAGGCCCAGGGAAATCACCGGCAAGCCGATGATGTTCAGCGCATTGACGCCGATGGTCAACGTGACGAAGTCCGGCATGCCCGGGAGCGACCAGATCAATGGTGTCACGAGGATGAACAGCATGAACCATTTGTGCATCGGGTCACGGTGGAACTCTTTGCCGTAACGCTCCCGGCGCTCGGGCCGTACGTGCTGGAAGGCGTCGGTGATGAGCATCGGAAACGCCGTGGTCTTGCCGGAGATGCTGGCGAACAGCGTGGCAAACACACCGATAAAGAACACGTACCAACCGATCGAACCGAAGAATATTTCCAGGGCCTTGCCCAAATCGCCCAGGGTTTTGACCTCGATACCGTTGGGTCGCAGGATTTCCGCACCGACGATCCAGATGGCCAGGTTGATGATGATCCCGACAAACACCGCAAACAGCAGGTCGTTACGCTGGATACGCTTGTGTTCTGGCCCCACCCAGCCCTTCTGGCGCATGACATACGGATGAACGAAGTTGGCGATGGAACCGGCCACCGCACCGATCACCGAGACGGCCACCAGCAACGCGCCGTGCACCCCTTCATCGGGCGGGATACTGAAGCCGATGGTGCCTCTGACGATGCCGGCGACATCCGGGCCGGACATCACCGCCAGGGCCAGGAACGCCAGCGTCATGATCGCCAGCAGCCCTTTCATCACGCCTTCGATCATCGAATAGATATTGCGCCCGACGAGCATCCACACCGCCAACACCACTGCCACCGAACACAGCAATGGATAGTCGACCTTGAGCAACATGGCCAAGGCTTCGCCAGCCCCCTTGATCATGTAGGCGTTCATCAGGTGCCCCATGAGCAACGCATACACCAACAGGAACCAGGCGAAAAACGGATTGAGCTGGGCATAACCTTGCAGGATGGTCATGCCCTGGTTATTGCAGAGCTGGAAGCGCGCGATGATGTTGACGATCAGGTAACGCAGCAGCAGAGAGACCGCCAGTACCCACATCATCGCGTAGCCATAATTCGCGCCGGCCACGGATGAAGTGATCAAATCGCCGGCACCCAGCCAGGAAAGGACCGCGATGATGCCGGGGCCGAGAAGCTTGAGCAGGCGTACGAAACGGCCTTGCGTGGACGCCGCAGCCTGGCCTTCAGCGGAAGGAATGCTCGTCATGGATGGAATCTCCGTTATTTTTTTTGTGAGAAACGGCCACAGTCGAACATATTAGATACGACGTCGTACAACCATTATTAATGCGTAATTATGTAGAAATGTTTCATGGCATCCGCTCTCAAGATGCCGTTGTAGTCCAGGAGCAAATTGCCACTAACCCCTCACCTGTTCGCCGTTATCGACCATCCAGCGCACCATCCGCGCCAACGGCACCCGATGCTGCTGGATGGCGCACCAACTGACGTGCTCATGGCGATACAACTCGACATAACGGTTGAGCAGCACATGGCGACCGTCCTCGGCCAAGCGCAATTCAACTTCACGACAGTGCAATACATCCGGCTCGAACGAGCGCATTCGCCGATGCAGGACCAACACCTCGCTACTCATCAGCAGCGGCTCCGTCCTGGCATTGCGGATGGTCCTGCACCACCGCCCCCAACTTCCCTTGCGCGACAAAATCAGCACGCTGCTGCGCCGTTGCATCGCGTAGCGCCGCGTAGTAATCCGCTTGGGTCTGCAACTGGTCGGTCAGTGGCAATGCCTCGGCACGGCCATCGACAACGCCGCCGACGGTGTTGATCGTACCCAGGGTGTCGACGGTGCTGCTGTTGTCGCCGAACGGGTCGACGGCAAAACTCAGCACTTTGCCCGTCGCGTCCCTCAGGTTGGCGCTGCCCAGCAACGGCAGTTCCACGATAGGTCCGGGGGCGACGTTCCAGACGCCGAAGGTCTGGCCGAAATCGGCCTTGTGGCGCTCGATGCCCAGCTTGCCCGAGACGTCGATCAGCCCGACGATGCCCGCCGTGGTGTTGATGACGAACCGCCCCAGTGTGTTGACCGAACGCTGGGCATTGCCTTGCAGCAGGTCGTTGATGAACACCTTGGGCTCACCGAAGTTCGCCACGAAGTTGTGGACGCCAGCCTGGAACATCTCCGGCAACTTGAGATAACCACGGGCCACTGGGGCCAGCGCGTAGTCATCCACGGTTCGGTTGAAGGCGAAGATGCCACGATTGACCGGTTGTGCGGGATCGTGAACGGTATAGGCCGCGCTTTCACACGACCCCGGCGTTGCCGCCGGCGTGCTGGAGCAACCGCTGGCGAGTGCCGCCAGTACAACCACGACGGTGGATCGAACAAACAACGGGGCGGGTTTGGTGATCGGCATACAGGGTGATCTCGGCGAGGAATGGAGGCGATACCGATCAGCTAACGAAACGGTGCCGGACACAGCTCTTGTGAAGAGGAGGACGCTTGCTGTGGGAGCAAGGCTTGCCCGCGATGCAGGCGACGCGAACTTTCAAATATCGAGGCGCCTGTTTCGCGAGCAAGCTTTGCTCCCACAGAAATCCCCTCGCCACAGGTTTTGTGCAGGGCTGACTCGTTTTCAACTGACTGACATCGAGGGCCATCCTGCCGCCGTTTTTTTGCCCGCAGATTTCCAGAATATTGCCCGAGCGCAACTTTATTGCCGGATTGAAATATATGACGCAGGCCCTGGATTGACCCTAGTATCGCCTCCTGTATTCATTACCCTGCGTGCCCACCGTGAGCCATTTATTACTGGTGGACGATGACCTCGAAGTCCTCGCCCTCTTGCGCAAGTTCCTCGAACAACATGGCTACAGCGTGGATGTCGCCGCCGACGGCAACGCCTTGTGGCAGGCGGTGGAACGGCGGGTGCCGGACCTCATCATCCTCGACGTCATGCTGCCGGGCGACAACGGCCTGGTGCTCTGCCAGCGACTGCGGGCCGAGCACACGGTCGGCATCATCATGCTCACCGCCATGGGCGAATTGAGTGATCGCGTCGTCGGCCTGGAGCTGGGGGCGGACGATTACCTGACCAAGCCCTTCGACGCCCGGGAGCTGTTGGCCCGGGTGCGTGCCGTGCTGCGGCGCACCGGTGAAGCCAGGGACACGCTGAACGACGCCTCCCGACCAATCCTGGAGTTCGAGAACTGGCAACTGGACGTTACCCGGCGCGAACTGCGCTCACCGGACAAGGTCATGATCCCGTTGTCGGCCGGAGAGTTCGAACTGCTGCTGGTGTTCGCCGAACACTCGCGCCGGGTGCTGACGCGCCAGCAGTTGCTGGACCTGGCCCGCGGCGAAACCTTCGAAGCGTTTGACCGCAGCATCGATGTCCAGGTCAGCCGCCTGCGGCGCAAGTTGGAGACCGACATCACCGGTACGTCGATGATCCGTACCGTGCGCAACAGCGGCTACCTGTTCAGCCCACACGTGGTGAAGCGATGAAACCCTCGCGCTCGCGCGCTCAGCGCCCACGGGACACGGTAGCGCGCTGGATCGCCCTGACCACCATGATCGCCATGCTGACCTTGTTGGCCCTCAATGAGCTGTTCAGCCTGCTGGCCGGTGCCTGGGCGCGCCCTCCCCTGATGGAAACCGGCCTGATGGAAAAGGCCACCGCCATCACCCGCATCATTGACTCTGTCGCCCCCGAACAACGCCCCGCGATTGCCAAGGCCGCCAGCGACCAGGCATTCAACGCACAATGGCTGCAACGGCATGAAGACGCGCGGTTGCCGGTGATCGACAAGCCGGAGTTCAGTGAAGGTTCGGTGTTACTGCGCCAGCAGTTGGGCCGGCCGGACGCCAGGATCGAAGCCTACGAACCGAACGATTGGCCAGCCGATCAACCCGACGCACGCTACGCGGCGATCATCGAATTGGCCGACCATTCGTGGGTAATTTTCTCTGTGCCCTCGCGCAGTTGGGGGCTGGAGGAATGGGCGCGCAACGGGATCATCATCGCCCTGATCCTGCTCTCGACGTTGATCGTCGCGCTGATCGCCACACGGCACCTGGCCGCCCCGCTGGAACGTTTTGCCGAAGGCGCCCGGCGCTTCGGCGTCGACCACCAGGCGCCACCGATTCCGGTCATCGGCCCCCACGAAATCCGCCAGGCGATCCTCGCTTTCAATGCCATGCAGGCCCAGCTCAAGCATTTTCTACAGGACCGCACGCAGATGCTCGCCGCCATCTCCCATGACTTGCGCGGGCCGCTCACCCGCATGCGCCTGCGCGGGGAGTTCATCGAGGATGCCGAACAACAATCGCGCTTGTTCAGGGACGTGGACGAAATGCAGGTGATGGTCAACTCAGCCCTGGAGTTCTTCCGCGACGATGCCCGCCTTGAACACGCCACCGCGTTCGACCTGGCTGAGTTGCTGCACACCATCGTCGATGACCTCAAGGACGCCGGCACCGAGGTCGAGTTCGAAGGTGCCCAGCGCTTGGTTTATGTCGGACGTCCCATTGGCATCAAGCGCGCCTTGGTCAACCTGATCGACAACGCGATCAAATATGGCGGCGCGCCCACTGTTCGACTCGAGGCCGACGCCAATCGTGTGGACATTTGCATTCTGGATCGCGGACCCGGCATCGCCGCGCAACACCTTGAGCAGGTCTTCACGCCGTTCTTTCGCATCGAAGGCTCTCGCAACAAGCACACCGGCGGCGTCGGGCTGGGCCTGTCGGCGGCCCGGGCGACGGTGCTGGAACATGGCGGCACGCTGACCCTGAGGAATCGACGCGGTGGCGGGTTGGAGGCCAGGGTCTCGCTGCCGCTTGACTGAAGCCTCGATGTATCGATCAGCTCTAAACAATCAGCGCCTTCCTCGGTAGGATGTCCGGCCTTTGCGACCTGGACCCTGCCCCCAGGAAGGCGCTCTTGTTTGTATCGCCCGACTCAATGCCATCGTTCGCGCATTGTAGGAGCTGCCGAGCGAAGCGAGGCTGCGATCTTTTGATCTTTCGCTTGAGATTCAAGTGCCTGGGGAAAGATCGCAGCCTCGCTTCGCTCGGCAGCTCCTACAGCGCCCCCTAGCGGGAGCAAGCTTCCTCGACAGACAGGAATCGACGGAGCCAAACCAAGGAATTCACCGATGATTCTTATCATTTATGCGCACCCCTACCCCGACAAATCGCGGGTCAACCAGCAGATGCTCAAGCGAGTGTCGACCAACCCGGACGTGGTCATGCGTTCGCTCTATGATCTTTACCCCAACTTCGATATCGACGTCGAGGCGGAACAGCGAGCGGTGGAACAAGCAGAGCTGGTCGTCCTCCAGCACCCGATGTACTGGTACAGCACGCCGCCCCTGTTGAAACTGTGGATCGATAAGGTGTTCACCCACGGCTGGGCCTACGGTAAAGACGCCGTCGCCCTCAAAGGCAAGCGCTTGTTGTGGGCTGTCACCACCGGTGGCGATCACGCGCATTTTGCGATCGGCGACTACCCCGATTTTTCGGCGCTGGCCCAACCTCTCCACGCCACGGCCATTTACTGCGGCATGCGCTGGCTGGAACCGGTGGTCGTGCATGGCGCCTATGCCGCCGACCCTGAGGCCCAACACGCACAAATCGAACACTATGGCGCTCGCCTGGCCGCCTGGAAGGAAGATTGAAATGGAGACGCACAGCCTGATTGAAATGCTGATCTACCTGGCCTCGGCGACGTTGATCGTGCCGATTGCCGTTCGGTTTGGCCTGGGCCCGGTGTTGGGTTACCTGCTGGCCGGGTGCATCATCGGCCCATGGGGGCTGAAGCTGATTACCGATGTGAAGGCCATTCTGGAATTCGCTGAAATCGGCGTGGTGCTGATGCTGTTCATCATCGGCCTTGAGCTCGACCCCAAGCGGCTCTGGGCCCTGCGCAAGATGGTGTTCGGTGGCGGTGCCCTGCAGATGCTCGCCTGTGGCGCTGCCATTGGCTTGTTCTGCACGGCCCTTGGCCTGAACTGGACGGCAGCGCTGCTGGTCGGCCTGACCCTGAGCCTGTCCTCCACGGCCATCGCCATGCAGGCCATGAGCGAACGCAACCTGACCGCCACCGCCGTCGGCCGCAGCAGCTTTGCCGTGCTGCTGTTCCAGGACATCGCGGCGATTCCGCTGGTGGCGATGATTCCGTTGTTGTCGGCCCACGGCGACACGCCTTCGGGCACGGCGCTGTTGCTATCGATTGGCAAAATCGTCGCCGCCATCGCCATCGTCGTGCTGTTGGGACGCTACGTGACGCGACCGCTGCTGCGCTTCGCAGCGCGGTCAGGCTTGCGCGAGATTTTCAGTGCCGTCGCACTTTTCCTGGTGTTCGGCTTCGGCTTCCTGTTGGAAGAAGCCGGCTTGTCGATGGCCATGGGCGCGTTCCTCGCCGGGGTCCTGCTGGCCAGCTCCGAATACCGCCATGCGCTGGAAAGCGACATTGAACCGTTCAAAGGCCTGCTGTTGGGTCTGTTCTTCATCGGTGTCGGCATGTCGATTGATTTCGGCACCCTGATCAACGCACCGCTGAAAGTCATCACCCTGACCCTGGGTTTCATCCTGATCAAGCTGCTGGTGATCAAGATGGCAGGCCGGTTCCTCAACGTCCCCGCCGGTCAGCGCTCCTGGCAGGCGGTGTTGCTGGGCCAGGGCAGCGAATTCGCCTTCGTGGTGTTTGGCGCGGCGACCGTGGCCGGCATCTTGACCGATCAATGGGGCAAGAGCCTGACCCTGGCGGTGGCCCTGTCCATGTGCCTGACGCCCTTGCTGATCGTGTTGCTGGATCGGTTCGAGTCCGTCGCCAAGAAAAACAAACGCGAATCCGACCTCGTCGACCAGCAGAATCCACGGGTGATCATCGCCGGGTTCGGGCGTTTCGGGCAGATCGCCGGACGGCTGTTGATGTCTTGCGGCGTCGAGGTGGTGGTATTGGATCACGACCCGGACAACATCGAGACGCTGCGTAAATTCGGCGTGAAAGTCTTTTATGGCGATGCCACGCGCCTCGATCTGCTGCACGCAGCCGGCGCGGCCCAAGCGGTGGTGCTGATCAATGCGATCGACGATCGGGAAGACAACCTGGCGCTGACCCGGCTGGCCCAGGAGCACTTCCCCGCGTTGCAGTTGATCGTGCGGGCGCGGGACATGGGGCACCTCATCACCCTTCGGCAGATGGGCGTGGAGGCGGCTGAACGGGAAACCTTCGAGAGTGCGCTGTCATTGGGTCGCAGTGCGCTGGAACACATGGGCGTCGGGGCTTACGAAGCGCGCGAGCGGGCGGATCAGTTCCGCCGGCTGAACCTCAAGATGCTGGAGGAAATCGTCGCCCAGCCGGAAGATGACCTCAAGTTCCGCCACGATGCCTACCGGCGCGCCAATGCGCTGCTCACGGACATGTTCAACGAAGACCGTGCCCGCCCCGTCGACAACTGGCAGGAACACCATCGCAACGAAACGGAAAAGACGCCCGGTTGACCGGCGTCACACACGCCCGAACTTGCGCCGGTACGCCACCGGCGTCAGCCCGGTCAGTGCCTTGAACATCCGTTGCAAGTTGGAGCTGCTGCTGAAACCCAGCTCGGCGCCGATGCTGGCGAGGGGCAGCGCCGTCAACGTCAGGCGTTCGCTGACCTGGTTCAACTTGATGCGTCGGGCGTAGGCCGCGACAGTCTCACCCGTTTCACGGCTGACCTTGCGCGCCAAGGTGCGCTCGGACACCGCCAACTGGCTCGCCAGTGCCTGGACGGTGATCCGCTCAGCCGGCATCTGTTCGATCAAGCCGTGCAACTGTCGCAGCCATCCGCTGGGTTGCTCGATCAGGGCCGCCCCCTGGAACGCCGCATGGGGAATGGCCGGGCGCGGCAGCACCATGAGCCGGGTAATGTCGCGCAACACGTCACTGCTGACGCTGCGTTCGATGAGTTTTTCGGCGATGGGCAGGTAGCCGTTCACCCCGGACGCCGTCGCCGTGCGCTCGTTGAACACGCAGTTCTGCTCGCTTTGCCAATGGACTTTTCGATACTGCTGCTGCATCGCTTGCGCCAGCCACCAGGTCACCGTCGCGCCCTGCCCGTCCAATCGGCCGGCGGCGGCCAGCAGGCAGACACCGGTGCAATAGGACCAGAGCTGAAGCGATCGGGCATGCTTGGACAGCGCGCTCACGAGGGCTGTCTGTTCAGCCAACAGCGCATTCACCTGCTCGGCCGATTCGGCCCAGAAGCCAGGAACCAGAACGGCATCCAAACCCGCGCTGCCCAACACCGCTTCCGCCTGCAGGGTCACGCCATGGGCACACACCACCGGCCCGGCCTGCAACGCGATGTAGCGGGCCTCGAACAGCGCCCGCCCTCCTCTGCGGTTGGCGGCATGCAGCAGATCGGCGAACGCGAACAGGCCGGCGGGCATGCAGCCGGGAAACAGGAGCAAACCGATGCGAAGTTTGTTGGTCATGGCCTGAAACGAATCAAAGATGTCAGATCCGGCCATTATGCACACCGGACCGAGTCGGCACCATGAAGCGCTCGCTCAACAGGAACGCGTCATGAACATCCAGCAGATCCGTAACGCCACGATCATTCTTGAATTCGGCCCGTATCGCGTGCTCGTCGACCCGATGCTGGCTGGCAAGGGCACGCTGCCGCCGCTCCGACTGTTTGGTGCCACGCAGCGTAATCCACTGGTGGCGCTTGCGGCCTCGACAGCGCAGGCCCTCGATACAGTCACCCATTGCTTAATCACCCACTGTCAGAAAGGCCATTTCGACCATCTGGATCGCGCAGCCAAGCAGTGGCTGAGGGAAAAACAGATCCCGGTCATCTGCACACCCCATGACGCCCCCTACCTCACCAAGCGTGGCCTGAATGTCCAACCACTGGCCAAGGCGCATGACCAACCCAACCCATTCCTGGGCGGCACTATTCGCTCCGTTCGATGCACCCATGGGCTGGGTCTGGTGGGCAAGCTGATGGAGCATGGCGTCGGCTACCTGATCGAGCTGCCCGACGAACCGAGCGTCTACCTCACCGGCGATACCGTACTCACCCCCACCGTCTGCGAATTCGTCTTGCGCCACCAACCGCAGGTCAGCGTAGTTCCGGCAGGCGGGGCACGGTTCGATCTCGGCGGCGACATCATCATGGGCATCGACGAGACACTGGAATTCACTCGCCTGTCTCGCGGGACCGTGGTGGCCAATCACCTGGAAGCGATCAGCCACTGCCCGACGACACGCAAGGCCCTTGCCGAAGCCGCCGCGCTGGCCGGCGTCGCAGGCCGGCTGTTGATACCGGAGGATGGCCAGACGTTGGTCTTTCGGGCGGCCTAGGCCAATGCGTCCAGCTCGGCCAGCATCGGCGCAGGGATCTTCAGTTCACTCGCAGTGAGGTTTTCCCGCAGGTGCGCCAACGACGACGTACCGGGAATCAGCAGGATATTCGGCGCACGTTGCAGCAACCACGCCAGGGCCACGCACAGCGGTGAGGCCTGCAAACGCGCCGCCACGCTGGAAAGGGTGTCCGATTGCAGCGGTGTGAAGCCGCCCAGTGGGAAGAACGGCACGTAGGCGATGCCCTGCCGGCCCAGGTTGGCAATGAGGTGTTCGTCGTCGCGATGGGTCAGGTTGTAGTGGTTCTGCACGCAAACCACCTGGGCAATGCCTTGGGCCTGCTTGACCTGCGCGGCCGTGACGTTGCTCAGGCCCAGGTGACGGATGAGGCCTTGGCGCTGCAGCTCGGCCAGTGTCGTGAACGACTCTTCGATGGAGTCTTCGGTGGGCGAATGCAGGTCGCCCCACACCCTAAGGTTGACCACGTCCAATACCTCCACCCCAAGGTTGCGCAGATTGTCGTGGACCGCACGGGTCAACTCGGCGGGGCTGTGGGCCGGGTTCCAGGACGCGTCGGCACCACGAACGGCGCCGACCTTGGTGACGATGACCAGATCCTGGGCGTAAGGGTGCAGCGCTTCGCGGATCAGCTGGTTGGTGACATGGGGCCCGTAGAAATCGGCGGTGTCGATGTGATTGACCCCGCTCGCCAATGCTTCGCGCAGCACGGCGACGGCGGCCGCCGGATCTTTGGGCGGTCCGAAGACCTGGGGCCCCGCCAACTGCATCGCGCCGTAGCCCATGCGATTGACCGTGCGATCGCCCAGTAAGAAGCTGCCTGCCTTGCCTGCAATGTTCATCTCGTCGCCCTCGGATCAATGTAAGTGAGCCGACTATAGGCGTTGACCATTCCCTTGATAATCAGGTGCAATCAGCACGGGTTGTACGGCGGAGAGAACAATGGCGACGGATATTCAAGACTTGCTGGCCTTTGTGTCCGTGGTCAATGCGAAGGGCTTTCGTGAAGGCGCGCGGCTGAGCGGCAAGTCTGCCTCAAGCCTCAGCGATGCCGTACGCCGAATGGAAAGCCGGCTCGGCGTACGCCTGCTCAACCGCACCACCCGCAGCGTGGTACCGACCGAGGCCGGTGCCCGGTTGATGGAACGCATCGTCCCGGCCCTGGGCGAGGTCGAGGCGGCGATGGACGTGGTCAACGACTTTCGCGACCGGCCTTCGGGCACCCTCAGGCTGAACGTGCCGGTCAGCGCGGCCCGCCTGGTGTTGCCGGCGATCATCACGCCGTTCCTGAAAAGCTATCCCGACATCCGCCTGGAAGTGGTCACCGAAGAGAGCTTCGTCGACATGCTCGCGGCCGGCTGTGACGCCGGCATTCGCTACGACGAGCGCCTGGAGCAGGACATGATCGCCATCCCCATCGGCCCACGGTTCCAGCGCTTCGCGACCGCCGCTTCACCCGCGTACCTCGATGCCAGGGGCCGGCCCGAACATCCACGGGACCTGCTTGGGCATGCCTGCCTGACGGGCAAGTTTCCCAGCGGCGCCCTGCCCCTGTGGGAATATGAACGTGACGGCGAAACGATGAGCGTCGACCCGAGCGGCCCGTTGATCGTGCGCATCGGCGGCGCAATGGACCTGGCAGTACAGGCTGCGGTGGATGGGCTGGGCATTGTCCATCTGTTCGAGGACTGGTTGCGGCCCCACCTGGACAGCGGCGCCCTCGAACCGGTACTCGAACCCTGGTGGCAGCGCTTTACCGGGCCGTTCCTCTACTACCCCGGCCGCCGCTACTTGCCATCGCCGTTGAGGGCTTTTGTGGATTTCATCAATGCACAACAGTGTGGGAGCGAGCTTGCTCGCGAAGGCGTCAGCACAGCCAACCTAACTGCAAATTGATACACCGCTATCGCGAGCAAGCTCGCTCCCACAAGGGTTCGGCGGCGTAGCTGAAAATCCTGACCCACCACAAATCCATTGTGGGAGCGAGCCTGCTCGCGATAGCGGTAGTGCATTCACCCCATTGCCCACTCGTCTCCCCGCCGCAAGGATTTTCGAACCAAGCCATTCGCCACGGCTCGGACCTACATGACACCGCTGAAAGCCACGATGACGCGCTTCGACCGTCACGGCTTGAACGGCGGGTACATCAAGAATGCCTTGCGTTTCACTGCCGGGAGTTTTCGTTATGTGTGACGGTCTTGTTCAACACGTTTCTTCAAAAGACTCCCTGGCGTATTTCGCCCAGCGAGACACGCTCGGCAGCCGTTTCGGTGCTAGCGTGACGCCCTTGGACCTGTACGTGACAACGCCGCCCAAGGTCCTGGACCGCCAGAGCCTGATCAAGCCAAACATGCAGGTCAGCGCCATTCGTCGTCGCGGCGGGCACTTGGAGTGCATCAAGGTTCGCTGGGGTTGGTCGCCGATCTGGTCAGTCGGAACGATGCCGCCGCTGACCCATCTGCCCTTGCATCTGGTGATGCGTTCCAAGGTCTTCGACCCCATCAAGCACGAAGGCCGCGTACTGGTCGCCGTGGAGGGTTGGTATGAGTCGCAAGCCCCCGCCTCGCCCTCCCAGGCGCAACGTCTCACCTACACGACCGCCCGGCAGTCGGCCCCGATCTTCCTGGCCGCCCTGGCCCAGGCCAGCGAGACCCCGTTTGGCTGTGACGGCCTGGCCCTGGTGACGTATGGCGACATCGCCAACCAGCAGCAGCGGGTACTGGCCTTCGGTGCCGAAGATGCGCTCGACTGGCTGGAGCCCGCGCTGGGATGGGAACAGGCACAACAGCTGGCCGCACGCCTGAACGGCGCGCAACCGCACCTTGAACCGGCAATGACAACCCAACGTCCGGCCCAGGGCGGACTTTGACTTAGGGAGATAAAGCCATGTACGTGATCATGGGCGCCACTGGCCACGTTGGCTCGGCCACGGCCCGAGCCTTGCTGGCGCCAGGGCATGCCGTGATTGTCATGACCCGCAACGCCACCCACGCCACCGAATGGCACGCCAGGGGCGCTCAAATCGTCGAAGCGGATGCTGAAAACGTCGAATCGTTGCGCGCCGCGTTTCGGCTCGGGCGCAGGGCGTTCATTCTCAACCCGTCGGCGGATCCCAGTACCGATACCGATGCGGTGGAACGGCGCACGGTGGCCAACATCCTGGCCGCCCTCGACGGATCGGGCCTTGAGAAAATCGTCGTGCAATCCACAGCCGGCGCCCAGCCCGGCGAGCGTATCGGCGATCTCAGCGTCTTGTGGGAGTTGGAAGACGGGCTGCGCAACCAGTCGATCCCGGCAGCGATCAATCGCGGCGCTTATTACATGAGCAACTGGGACAGCCTGCTCGATACCGTGCGCGAGACCGGCAAGTTACCGACGCTGTTTCCCGCCGACCTGGCCTTTCCCATGGTTGCGCCCCGGGACCTGGGCGAAGTGGCGGCCGCGCGGTTGCTATCCTCGGTTGACGACATTGGCGTGCGTAACGTGCAGGGGCCTCGCCTGTACTCGCCCAACGATGTGGCCCAGGCATTTTCCCAGGCGCTCGGCCGGCCGGTCGAGGTACAAGTGATCCCCAGGGATCAATGGGAAAACACCTTCCAGAGCCTCGGCTTCAGTCCCGCTGCGGCGCAATCCTATACACGCATGAGCGCCGTCAGCCTCGACAGCGGCTTCGACGTGGGCGACAACGCCTTGCACGGCACTATGACGCTTGAGGCCTACATCCAGGCGCTGGTGCAAAACAACGGGCTGGGAGCGCACGGATAAAGGAATGCAGGAACGGCGCGGCAATGGACGGTAAACTGCGGCGGTCCTTTTTCTTTTCCAGCATGAGGCTTTGCATGAGCAACCCAGATATCACGTTTATTCCAGATTCGGATGCGGACTCCATTTCCTCCGACGTCGCCGGTTTCGGCGGCCTGCTGGTTTCCACGCAAATCCCCACCCACGCCGACGGCAGCCTGGAACTGGGTGACATCACGCTGCAGAGCGAATGCACGCTGCAAGCCCTCAAGACTGCCCTGGAGGGCGCCGGCAGTTCCATGGACCGGGTCCTGCACCTGACCATCTACCTGACCGACATGGCTGACCGCGCCGCTTTCAACGAGGTCTACAAACGCTTCTTCGCAAAACCCTGGCCGGTTCGCGCCGCCGTGGGCGTGGCGTCGCTGGCGGTTGAAGGGATGAAAGTGGAAGTGACGGCGATGGCGGCGAAGGGCTGAGCGGGCACACTGCACTTTTGTAGCGCTGCACTGCTTTTTGTGGCGAGGGAGCTTGCTCCCGCTGGACTGCGCCTGTAGGAGCTGACGAGTGCAACGAGGCTGCGATCTTGTCCCAGACAGTTGAGTCTCAAGCGAAAGATCAAGATCAAGATCAAGATCAAGATCAAGATCAAGATCAAGATCAAGATCAAGATCAAGATCAAGATCAAGATCAAGATCAAGATCAAGATCAAGATCAAGATCAAGATCAAGATCAAGATCAAGATCAAG